>NZ_JBJIAK010000028.1:0-81997 GCF_045310915.1 Mycobacterium sp. SMC-17
GGCACCGACACGGCCTGAACATCTCCGCCCACCTCAGCCCCGTCCCCGAATTCCCACCACCCCAGGGGACTTAGCCCACCCACATCCTCGACCCGGGCGTGCGCATACGGACTTCGCTCGACCTCATCGTGCACCAGCGAATTGGCGCGCCGCTCAAGAAACTTGACGGCCGACTCGCCACCGCGCCCGCATGGACAGCGATAGAAGTCGCCCGGACACTGAAACGTCCGCGGGTGCTGGCGGTATTGGATGCCGCTCTCCGCAGCGGCACCTGCAGCAGGGCGGAACTGCTGCAGGCCCTTGAGGAACAACGTGGCCGTCGCGGCGTGGTCAATGTCCGGGAGCTGCTGCCACTGGCTGACGCGCGAGCCGAGTCTCCAATGGAATCCGAGATGCGGTTGGTCTTCATCGAATGGCAGCTTCCGACTCCCGAATTGCAGTACGAGGTACGCGATCTCCACGGTCAACTATGGCGACTCGATTTCGCCTGGCCCGAATACCGCGTGGCAGCTGAGTACGACAGTATGGAATGGCACTCGAATCCCGCTGCGGTCAAACATGATCGCATCAAGACGGCACGGCTACAGGAAATGAGCTGGACCAGCGTTCCGGCTGTCGTCGACGACATCAGGCAATACCCGGTCGAGCTGTGCACAAGAATCAGACGTCACTTTGATCGCGCGGCATGAGTTCCTGCGCGAACAGACGCAAAACTGTCAAGTTTCAACCAAAAACGACAGTTTTACGTCTGCTCGCGAGAGAAAGTGACCGCGAACCCCCGCGCATATCCGCGGGCGACCTAACCGAAGCGGCCGGAGATGTAGTCCTCGGTGGCTTTCTTGGACGGGTTGGAGAAGATCTTCTCGGTGTCGTCGATCTCGATCAGCTGGCCGGGCTTGCCGGTGGCCTCGAGATTGAAGAACGCGGTCTGGTCGCTGACACGCGCTGCCTGCTGCATGTTGTGCGTGACGATCACAATTGTGAAGTCCTGCTTCAGTTCTGCGATCAGGTCCTCGATGGCGAGCGTCGAGATCGGGTCCAGCGCCGAGCACGGCTCGTCCATCAGGAGCACGTCGGGCTGCACCGCGATGGCGCGGGCGATGCACAGACGCTGCTGCTGACCACCGGAGAGACCACCACCGGGCTTGTCGAGGCGGTCCTTGACCTCGTTCCACAGGTTGGCGCCCTTGAGCGACCGCTCGGCGACCTCGTCGAGCGTCTTCTTGTTGCGCACGCCCTGCAGCTTCAGCCCGGCCACCACGTTGTCGCGAATGGACATGGTGGGGAACGGGTTCGGGCGCTGGAACACCATGCCGATGGTCTTGCGCACGCCGACGGGGTCCACGCCGGGGGCGTAGATGTCGTCACCGTCGAGCAGCACCGATCCGGTGGCGCGGGCGCCGGGGATGACCTCGTGCATGCGGTTGAGGGTGCGCAGCACCGTCGACTTACCGCAGCCCGACGGCCCGATGAACGCCGTCACGCTGCGCGGCTCCACCGACAGGCTGACGCTCTGCACGGCGTGGAACGAGCCGTAGTAGATGTTGAGATCTTTGAGATCCAGACGCTTGGCCATTGACGGTACTCCTGCTCAAACTTTCTTCGGGGCAAAGAACTTGGCGCCCAACCGCGCCGCCACGTTCAGCAGCGCGATCAGCAGCACCAGGGTCAGTGCCGCTCCCCACATCCGGTCGGTGGGGACCTCGTTGGCGCCGGCACCGGCGCCGATCTGGTCGTACATCATGCCCGGCAGCGAACCCATGAAGCCGCCGAACATGTCGAAGTTCATGGCCTGTGCGTAGCCCACCAGGACCAGCAGCGGGGCCGTCTCACCCATGACGCGGGCCAGCGACAGCATGACGCCCGTGACGATGCCCGACAGTGCAGTCGGGATGACAATGCGCACAATGGTTTTCCACTTCGGGATACCCAGTGCGTAGCTGGCCTCACGCAGGTCCATCGGCACGATGCGCAGCATCTCCTCGGTGGACCGCACGATGACCGGGATCATCAGCAGCACCAGAGACAGCGACACCGCGAAGCCCGTGCGCTGGAAGCCCAGGGTCGCGACCCACAGCGCGTAGACGAACAGCGCGGCGACGATCGACGGGACACCGGTGAGGATGTCGACCATGAACGTGGTGACCTTGCCCAGCTTGGTGCCGCCCCCGTACTCCACGAGGTACACCGCCACCATCACGCCGATCGGGATCGAGATGACGGCGCACACCAGCGCCTGCAGCACGGTGCCGACGATGGCGTGGTACGCGCCGCCGCCCTCGACGAACGCCGTCATGCCGGACTGCGAGTTGGTGAACCATTCCGACGCCGTGAGGGCCTTGTAGCCCTTGGTGACAACGGAATACAGCACCCACACCAGCGGGATCAGCGCCACGAGCAGTGACAGGCTCACGAGCACCGTCGCGACCTTGTCGGTCACCTTGCGGCGCAGGCCCACCCCTTCGAACGACTGGTGCTTGACGGGCCGCTCCAGCATCGCCGCCATCTTTGCGTTCATTTCGCCGTCCTTCCGGCCACGACCGCGCGCGCCGCGGAGTTCACCACG
Source organism: Mycobacterium sp. SMC-17 (assembly GCF_045310915.1). Classification (NCBI taxonomy): domain Bacteria; kingdom Bacillati; phylum Actinomycetota; class Actinomycetes; order Mycobacteriales; family Mycobacteriaceae; genus Mycobacterium; species Mycobacterium sp. SMC-17. The sequence continues at coordinate 2,567 of NZ_JBJIAK010000028.1, forward strand.
AACGTCAGGATGAACAGCACCAGGCCGGCGGCAATGTAGGCGCCTGCTTTGTACTGGTCGTTGAATTCGCTTGCGGTGGCCGCGATCTTGCTGGCGAACGTGTAGCCGCCGTCGAACAGGGTCCAGCTGAACTGGGTCTGCGTACCGCGCAGGATGATCAGCAGCGCGATGGTCTCACCGAGCGCGCGGCCGAGGCCGAGCATGGCGCCGCTGATGTAGCCCGAGAGGCCGAACGGCAGCACGGTGGTGCGCACGACCTCCCAGCGGGTGGCGCCCAGCGCCAGCGCGGCTTCGATCTGGCCGCGCGGCGTCTGGATGAAGACCTCACGGGTGACAGCGGTGATGATCGGCAGGATCATCACCGCGAGCACGATGCCAGCGGTGAAGATGGTGCCGCCGCCGGCGACCGAGGCGTTTCCGGTCTTGAACAGGAACAGCCAGTCGAGATTCTTGTTGAGCCACAACGCAAACGGCTTGAGCACGGGTGCCAGCACGTAGAGGCCCCACACGCCGTAGACGATCGACGGCACCGCCGCGAGCAGGTCCACCACATACGCCAGCGGTCCGGCTAGCCGGCGCGGTGCGTACTGCGTCTGGAAGATCGCGATACCCAGCGCCACCGGCATCGCGATCAGCAGCGCGAACACCGACACGAAGACGGTGACCTGCAGCAGATCGAGGATGCCGAAGTGCATCGCCGAGGTGTCGGTGGTGACCCAGTTGCCACCGAAGGTGAAGAAGTTCTCTTTGTTGCGGGCCAGCGCCGGGATGGCGCGCCACAGTAGGAACACACCGATGGCCGCGATGAGGGCGACGATCAGTACGCCGGAACCCTCGGCGAGCAGGCGGAAAATCCGGTCGCCCAGGCGAACTTTCGAGCCCTTCAGCGGGTCGAGAGACACCGGCGTCGGCTCGGGGAAGGGTGCGGCAAGCGCCTCCCCCGACCCCGCGTCGGCTGGATTCGGTGTTGTCACTGTCATCCTGTCAGGAACCTAACGGTCGTGGGCTCCGGTTCCATCCTTACTGCGATGGAACCGGAGCGCCAGCACTGCTTAAGCGATTGCGTCGACCGACTGCAGCAGACGCGTCTTGAAGGCGTCGGGCAGCGGGATGTAGCCCGCCTTCGACAGGTTGGCCTGCCCCTGGTTGGCGGCCACCTTCAGGAACGACTTCACCGCGGCCGCGGTGTCGGCGTCGTAGCCCTTCGAGCAGACGATCTCGTAGGTGGCCAGCACCAGCGGGTACGCGCCGGCTTCCTTGGTCGAGTACAGCGACTTCAGGTCGAGGGCCAGATCGTTGCCGTCCTTGGCGAACTTGGCGGAGGCAATGGCCTTCTTGGCGTTGTCGTCGGTCAGTTCGACTGCGCCCGAACCGGTGTCGATCTGCGCGAACGGCAGGCCGGCGGCCGCGGCCGGGCTCTTCTCGACGTAGCCGATGGCGCCCGGGGTGGCCTGGACGGCCTGCACGACGCCGGCCGACTTCTGCGCGCCCTCACCGGCGCCGCCCTGGAACTCGCTGCCGGCGCCCTTCTTCCAGCTCTCCGGAGCCGCGGCGGACAGGTACTTCTGGAAGTTGTCGGTGGTGCCCGACGAGTCCGAGCGGTAGACGGGCTTGATGTCGGCGTCCGGCAGGCTGGTGCCGGCGTTCAGCGCGGCGATGGCCGGGTCGTTCCACTTCTTGATCTCACCCTGGAAGATCTTGGCCAGCACATCGGCGTTGACGACGAGCTTGCTCACACCTTCGAGGTGGTAGGCCAGGGCGACGGGGCCGAAGACCAGCGGCAGGTTCCATGCCGGGTTGCCACCGCAACGCTCGGCGGCCTTCTCGATCTGCTCCTTGGCCAGCGCCGAGTCCGAGCCGGCGAAGTCGACCTGCTTGGCGATGAACTGCTGGCGGCCGGCGCCCGAGCCGGTGCCGTTGTAGGACAGGTTCTTGCCCGAGCAAACCTGGCCCCAAGCCTTGTTGAACTCGGCGATCGCGTTCTGCTGCGCGGTCGAGCCCTCGGCGGTCAGCGCGTTCTTGCCGCCGCACTCGGCGGACGAACCGGACGTCGACGACGCGGTGCCGGACGTGTTGTCATTGCCACACGCGGTCATGCCGACGGCAAGCGACGCAGCCGCTGCGGTGACGACGAATGCTTTACCGATGCTGGTGAACTTCACGGGTCCTACTTTCGGTGTCGGCCGATGGTCGGCTTTCAAGGGTCGGCTTCCGACTCCCGCGCAACGTATGCGGCCGTAATGGACGAATCACTGATGCCGAATGAACACCGGGTGAACACGGTCAGGGACTTTTCAGCCAACTCGCCGTTTCAGCTAACGGTCGGAGCCGCCGCGTAGGCGACATCGGCGCTGTACAGCTCGAACCCCAGACGTCGGTAGGTTTTCACCGCCGCGGTGTTGTCTGCCTCGACATACAGCAGTACGGTCCCGTCCGGCCCCAGCCGGTCGGCCAGGTGGTGCAGACCGGCCAGCGTCAGCAACGCCCCGAGGCCGCGGCCCTGCGCGTCCGGGCCCACCCCGACGACGTACACCTCGCCCAGGCCCGAGCCCGGGTGAATCTTCGTCCAGTGGAAGCCGAGCAACCGTTCCCCGGTCAGATCGTCGGCGTCGTACGCCAGGAACAACCCGGCCGGATCGAACCAGGACTCACCCCGGCGCTCGTCCACCTCGGCCTGCGTCCAGCCGCCCTGCTCGGGGTGCCAGTGAAAGGCCGCGTTGTTGACGCGCAGCAGTTCGTCGTCGACTTCGGGCCCGGGATACGTGGTCAGCCGAACGCCCGGGACATCGGTCAGCGCAGGCAGATCGGACAACGAGCGGCGCATCTGCCAGAGTTCGCGCACCGCGGTCAGGCCGAGTGCCGCGGCGGTGGCCCGTGCGGCATCGAGGTTGCCGTGCGCCCAGATTCGGGTGGCCGGACCACCGGCGGCCAGGCCGGTGCGGATCAGGTCGCTGCCGATCCCCCGGCCCCGGGCGCCGACGGCGACGACGGCCTCGGCCATGTCCGGCGCGAGATTCAGATAGCCGACCAGCGCACCGGAGTCATGCGCCAGCAGGTGCCGGGTGCGGTCCAGCGGGAGTTCGCGCAGCACCTGGTCCCCGACCGGGGCCACGCCGTCGGCGGCGGTCGCCGCCGCGACGAGTTCACGGATGGCCGTCTGGTCGGCAGCACTCAGTGCGGTGTGCCAGGTCAGTTCTGTCACTGCACGGGCTGGGTCTGGCGGGCGCCGTTCTCGACGTCACCGGAGTCGCCGTCGTCCTCGTCGTCGATGTCGTCGACCGATTCGGGGGCGCCGTTGGCGCGGCCGCGCGCGGGCCGCACGGCCTTGTAACCGACGTTGCGGACGGTGCCGATCAGCGATTCGTAGTCGGGGCCGAGCTTGGCGCGCAGGCGCCGGACATGCACGTCGACGGTGCGGGTGCCGCCGAAGAAGTCGTAGCCCCACACCTCCTGGAGCAGCTGGGCGCGGGTGAAGACCCGGCCGGCGTGCTGGGCCAGGTACTTCAGCAGCTCGAATTCCTTGTAGGTCAGGTCCAGCGGCTTGCCACGCAGCCGCGCGGTGTAGGTGCCCTCGTCGATGACGAGTTCACCGAGCGTGATCTTGCCGGCGCTCTGCTGGTCGGCGACGCCGTTACGGCGTCCCACGAGCAGACGCAGCCGGGCGTCGATCTCGGCCGGGCCGGTGCCGGGCAGCAGGATTTCGTCGATACCCCACTCGACGTTGACGGCCACCAGGCCGCCTTCGTTGACCACGGCCACCACGAGTACCGACGCTCCGGTGCTGCCCAGCAGACGACAGAGTCCGCGGGCGGCCGCGAGATCAGTGCGCGCGTCGACGATCGCCACATCGGCGTTGCCGGCTTCCAGCAACGACGACACCTCGGTGGGTGCCGGCCGCACACTGTGCGGCAGTAGCGCCAGCGCCGGGAGCACAGACTCCGGGTGCGGGTCGACGGTCAGTAGCAGAAGATCCAACGGGTCCTCCAGTACGTCCGGGGCCGCACCGGACCCGCCCCCGCGACGACGCTGTCGCAGTTCAATCCGATTCAACTCCGGAGAATCATGGCTGACACATGGCCGTTACCGGCCAAGATCATCTAACGATAGCTTGCCACCTGCGATTTAGCGGCTTGGAACGGCCGGTCGCAACACTGCGTGGCTGGCCGTACGCCAGAATGTCCGGATGCGTAAGGTGCTGACCCGGCTGCTGATCCCAGCGGTCGTGCTGATCCTCGCGGTCGTCGGCACCGATTTCGGCTTCGCGATCTTCGCCGAATACCGAATGTCCCGCAGCGTCCGGACCGCGGCCCACCTGCACTTCGATCCGTGGGTGTCCATCCTCGGTTTCCCCTTCGCGACCCAGGCGGCGCGGGGCCGCTACCAGCAGGTCGAGGTCAAGGCCGCCGCCGTCGCGCACCCCGTCGTGGGGAAGGCGTCCATCGAGGCCACGCTGTACGACATGGTCGCGACGCCCAAGTCCTGGCTGATCGGACCCGACGCCAAGTTGACCGCGGCCAAGCTGGAAAGCCGCATCATCGTCGACTCGACCCATGTCGGCCGCTTCATGGGTATCAAGGACCTGTTGGTGGAAGCCCCGACCAACGATTCCAACGACGCCACCGGCGGCACCACCGAATCCGGTATCTCCGAGAACCACGGCCTCGTGTTCACCGGGACCCCGGCCGCCGCCGGCCTGAACAAGCGCGTCAGCGTCTCGGTGGACCTGTCCATCACCGGCGCCGACCACACGAACCTGGTGTTCACGGCGACCGATGTGCTCACCGGTCCGGGCACGGCGGAAGAAAAGGTGCCCGACGACAAGAAGGCCGCGGTCCTGCGGGCCTTCTCCACCACGATGCCGGGGATGAAGCTGCCGTTCGGGCTCACGCCGACCAGCGAGGGGGCGCGCGGCTCCGACGTCATCATCGAAGGCATCGCCACGGGAGTAACCGTGCCCCTGGATAGGTTCAGACAATCATGAACTCCACAGTCGTGGTGCTGACGGTCCTGGTCGCCGCGCTCGGGATCGCGTACATCATCGGGCGTCTGCTGACGCTGCGCGCCGGCCTGATGAAGGAAGTCGTGCCGGCCGAGACGTCGGCCGAAAACGACAACGCCGACCTCGGCCTGTCGACCACCGGCCCGACCGTCGTGCATTTCAGCGCAACGTGGTGCGGACCCTGTGCGGCCGTGCGCCGCGTCGTCGACCAGGTCTGTGATGACCTCGGGGTCGCGCATGTCGAGCTCGATCTGGACGCCAATCCCGTTGCGGCCCGACGACTGTCGGTGCTCTCGCTGCCGACGACGTTCATCTTCGACGCCGCGGGGCAGCAGCGGTACCGCACCGCGGGCGTCCCGAAATCCGCTGATCTGCGCGAGGCCCTGCTACCGCTGTTGGCCTGACCACCCCGTCTTTGGGTAAGCTGTCTGCCGTGTTGGCCCCCCGCGAGCTCCTGCTCACCAAGCGTCGCGCAGTAGATCTGTGCCGCGTTGCGGGTTGTTGCTGTTGTTGTTGTAGCTGCTGAGTAGCCGCGCCGTCATTTCGTGTTGCGCTCCGAGCAGCCCTTCTGTGGCCAGTCCACGATCACAAACAACAGGAGCTTTCCCATGTCAGACAATTCCATCGAAACCCCGCAGGTCGACGTGCGTGGACCCCGCTTCGCAGCCTGGGTCACCACCGCGGTGCTGATCGCTGCGCTGCTGGTGTCGGCTGTCAGCCCGATCGCCGCGGCCGTGATCCTCGGCGTGCAGGCCGTGGTGTTCGCGATCGGCGCGATCGGCGGCCCGCGCAAGCACCCCTATGGCCGGATCTTCGCCACCTTCATCGCGCCGCGGCTGGCGCCGGTGTCGGAGAAGGAACCGGTCGCACCGCTGAAGTTCGCCCAACTCGTGGGCCTGCTGTTCGCCATCGCGGGATTCGTCGGCTTCGCGACGGGTATCACCGCCCTGGGACTCGGTGCCACCGCGTTCGCGTTGATCGCCGCCTTCCTGAACGCTGCCTTCGGCATCTGCCTCGGTTGCCAGATTTACCCCCTGGTGGCGCGACTGCGCCGCACGGGCGTCCCCGCCACCTGACCCGCTAGAGCTCATAAGCAACCGAAAGGAATTCGTACATGGCACGTTCCGACGTCCTGGTCTCGACCGAATGGGCCGAGAACAACCTCGACACCGCCGGCGTGGTGTTCGTCGAGGTCGACGAGAACACCAGCGCCTACGACGACGAGGGGCACATCCCCGGCGCCGTCAAGCTGGACTGGCGCGATGATCTGCAGGACTCGGTCAAGCGTGACTTCGTCGACCAGCAGCAGTTCTCGAAGCTGTTGTCCGACAAGGGCATCAGCAACGACGACACCGTCGTCCTGTACGGCGGCAACAACAACTGGTTCGCGGCTTACGCCTACTGGTACTTCAAGTTGTACGGCCACAACGACGTCAAGCTGCTCGACGGCGGCCGCAAGCGCTGGGAGCTCGACGACCGCCCGCTGGTCAAGGACGCCACCGTCCGCCCGGCGACCTCGTACGAGGCCAAGCCCATTGACAACAGCATCCGCGCGTTCCGCGACGAGGTGATCGCCGCGATCAACACCAAGAACCTGGTCGACGTGCGTTCGCCCGACGAGTTCTCCGGCAAGATTCTGGCTCCCGCGCACCTGCCGCAGGAGCAGAGCCAGCGCCCCGGCCACGTGCCGAGCGCCATCAACGTGCCGTGGAGCCGGGCCGCCAACGACGACGGCACCTTCAAGTCCGACGAGGAGCTGGCGAAGATCTACGCCGACGCCGGCCTCGACGGCGAGAAGGAGACCATCGCCTACTGCCGCATCGGTGAGCGTTCGTCGCACACCTGGTTCGTGCTGCAGGAGTTGCTCGGCCATCGGAATGTAAAGAACTACGACGGCAGTTGGACCGAATACGGCTCCCTGGTGGGTGCCCCGATCGAGTTGGGAAATTGATATGTGCTCTGCACCCAAGCAAGGCCTGACGCTGCCGGCCAGCGTTGATCTGGAGAAGGAAACGGTCATCACCGGCCGCGTCGTCGACGGCTCGGGCCAGCCTGTCGGCGGGGCATTCGTGCGCCTGCTGGACAGCACCGACGAGTTCACCGCCGAGGTCGTCGCGTCGGCCACCGGTGACTTCCGCTTCTTCGCCGCGCCCGGCACCTGGACGCTGCGTGCGCTGTCCAAGGTCGGCAACGGCGACGCCGTGGTGGCGCCGACCGGTGCCGGCATCCACGAGGTCGACGTCAAGGTCGCGTGACCTGAGTTAGTTCTTACTGCCGCGAGCGGCCGTGTTTGTACCCCGACACTCCGTGTCTGGACGTACAGATGCGGCCGCTCGTCGCATCTGAGGGGCCGGTGCGGCGCACGTCACACCGGCATCCCGAGTAACCTGTCTGTCCGTGGTGCTTTTCTTCGAGATCCTGCTGGTCGTGGCCTCGCTGGCCATCACCTGGTTTGCGCTCTACGCGTTGTACCGCCTGATCACCGACGAGTCGTGACGTCCGACCAGGACCCCGCGCACGCGAGGAGCGATTCAGCCCCTGACGGCTTGGGCGAGCTCGGCGCGCTGGCCGGTTCCGGCGACCGCGCCATCGCCGCGGCGGCCGATCGCGCCAAGGCCACGGCCGCGCGCAACGTACCCGGGTTCGACGACCTGCCACTGCCCGCGGATACCGCCAACCTCCGTGAGGGCGCGGACTTCAACGACGCCCTGCTGGCCCTGCTGCCGCTCGTCGGTGTCTGGCGCGGTGAGGGCGAAGGCCGCGATTCCGCCGGTGACTACCGCTTCGGCCAGCAGATCATCGTGTCGCACAACGGCGGCGACTACCTCAACTGGGATGCCCGCTCCTGGCGGCTCGACGAGAACGGCGAATACGCCGGCCCGGGCCTGCGCGAGACCGGCTACTGGCGGTTCGTGAACGACCCGAACGATCCCCACGGGCAGGACGAGTCCCAGGCCATCGAGCTGCTGCTGGCGCATTCGGCCGGCTACGTCGAGCTGTTCTACGGCACCCCGCTGAACCAGGCCTCCTGGGAACTGGCGACCGACGCCCTGGCCCGTAGCAAGTCCGGCATGCTCGTCGGCGGCGCGAAGCGGCTCTACGGCATCATCGAGAACGGCGACCTGGCCTACGTCGAGGAGCGCGTGGACGCCGACGGCGGCCTGACCCCGCACCTCTCCGCGCGCCTGTCGCGCTTCGTCGGCTGACGCTGCTTCGGCTTCGCGTCGGGTTTCGTCGGTCTCGGCGCCGCCACTTCACAGGTGACGCCTAGATTCTCGATATCACTCCCCCATCGGCGCTCTCTAGCGTCTGCCTGGTCAGCAATTCGCAACCAGATTGGGGGAAACGTGGTTCCTTCCGCTATTCGTCTCGCCGTCTTCAGTGCGACTGCGGCCGCGCTGGTCGGCGGTGTGGTCGGGTGTTCGTCGAGCAGCGACTCGGCGCCGAGCAGCTCGAGCACGGCGTCGTCGGCAGCCTCGTCCAGCAGCGCGGCACCGGTGTCCGGCTCGGAAGCTCCGGGCACGCCACCCGGTGGTGACGCCTTCGCGCAGTGCCTGACCGAGCACGGCGTTCCCGCGCCGCCGCAGGGCCCGCCGCCGGGCGCTCCGGGCAAGCACGAGGGCCATCAGGGTCCCCCGCCCAGTGGCGAGCACGGCACCCCGCCGGCTCCTCCCGGGGTCGACGAGAACACTTGGAAGTCCGCGACGCAGGCGTGCAACTCGCTCGCGCCGACGCCTCCGCCGGCCGGCTGACCTACCCCGGACATGAGGCAGCCCCCGAGCCAAGGTTCCTGGTTGGACAAGACCGGGAGGCTCGGGGGCCGGGTGGCTGCGGGAATTCGCGAGTGCGCTCGGGAATTACCCGGCGCTACTAGCGGGCAGCCACCTCACATGTCCTCAAAGAATCAATCAATTTGTCGGACCACCTCCTTCCCTGTGTACGTGCGACCGTACTCCCAGGTCGAAGACCCGACAACCGATTTTTCTCGGGCTCAGATCTGCCGGTCGATCAACCCGCTGATCAAGGCTTCGAAGGGCGAAGCCGCCAGCGTCCGCCCATCCAACGTATGCACCCGCGCCGCCAGCGTGATCGCCGAAAGCAGCCAAACACCTTGCGCGGCAATCAAATCCGGTACCGTCACCCGTCGGTACACGCACTCGATGCCCTGCGCCGCGGCGGCCGCGAACAGCGCGCGCTGCGTGGTCGACGGCAGGATCGACGACGCATCGGGCGTCACCAGAACGGCTTCCCCGGCCGCGCCACGAACCGCCAGCACGACGGCCGAGCGCGGCCCTTCGAGCACCGTGCCCGTCGCGTCGACGAACACGGCGTCGCCGGCGCCGGCCCGTTCGGCGTGCCGCAGCGCGGCCACGTTCGCCGCATAGGACAACGATTTCGCGGCGGCCAGCGGCCAATGCGGCCGCACCAATGTCACCGCCGCGACGCCGTCCCGGCGGGCCGTGGCGACGCGCTCCGGCACGGCCGAGACCATCACGAAGGCCACCACACCGTCGACGCCGCGACCGAGCACCAGCCGCAGCACGGCCTCCCCGTCGGGCCACTGGCCCACCGCGGCCGTCACCGCCGCCCGCCATCGGCCGGCGTCCGGACACGGCAGGCCCGCCAGCGCCGCCGACGCCGTCAACCGCGCCAGGTGCTCGTCCAACAGACAGACGGCCCCCGAACGCACGAGTGCCGTCTCGAAAACCCCGTCGCCGCGGGAGAACACGGGATCGTCGGCGCGGACCGTGGCCCGGCAGCCGTCGACGGCGACGACGATGGGCGGCGGGGTGGTCACGGCCAGAAGGCTAGTCGGGACGCCAACTACGCTCGAAGCATGAGCGCAGTTCCCGCCCCCGAATCCGGACCCGACGCCGGCGCCGTCTGGCACTATGGCGACCCGCTCGGGGAGCAGCGTGCCGCCGCCACCGAGGCCGTCGTCGTCGACCGCGGCCACCGCGCGACCATCGAGCTCACCGGCGACGATCGCCAGAGCTGGCTGCACACCATCTCGAGCCAGCACGTCAGCGCCCTTCCGGAGGGGTCCGTCGTCCAGAACCTGAGTCTGGACGGCCAGGGCCGGGTCGAGGACCACTGGCTGCAGACCGAACTCGGCGGCGTCACCACGCTGGACACCGAGTCGTGGCGCGGGCAACCGCTCGCCGACTTCCTGCGCAAGATGGTGTTCTGGTCGAAGGTCGAGGTGAAGCCCGCCGACCTCGCGGTGCTGTCGCTGCTCGGGCCCGCCGTCAACCAGCTGGACCTGCCGACCCCGGACGCCGCCGGGACCGCGGCGCCGCTGCCCCAGGGCGGTTTCGTGCGCCGGGTGGGCCCCGAGGAGATCGAGCTGGTGGTCCCGCGGGCCGACGCCGCGGCATGGCGACAGCGGCTGCTCGACGCGGGTGTCCGGCCCGCCGGGCTGTGGGCCTACGAGGCCCTGCGCGTAGCGGCGCTGCGGCCGCGGCTGGGCGTAGACACCGATGAACGCACCATCCCGCACGAGGTCGGCTGGATCGGCGGCCCGGGCGTCGGCGCCGTACATCTGGACAAGGGTTGCTACCGCGGCCAGGAGACGGTCGCGCGGGTCCACAACCTGGGCAAGCCGCCCCGCATGCTGGTCCTGCTGCATCTGGACGGCGGCGACGACCGCCCCGCGACGGGTGATCCGGTACTCGCCGGCGGCCGGGCGATCGGCCGCGTCGGGACCGTCGCCGAGCATGTGGACCTCGGCCCCATCGCGCTGGCGCTGCTCAAGCGCGGCGTGCCCGCCGACACCGAGCTGGCCACCGGCGGTGACGCCCAGGTGCCCGCCGCGATCGACGCGGACTCGCTGCCGGAGGCCGATACCTCTGCCGGCGCGGGCCGGGCCGCGGTGGACCGGTTGCGCGGCGGCGCCCGGAACTAGTCGTCCTGCACCAGCGCCAGGTACTGGTCGGGACGACGGCGCCGAACCCGCTCGGCGACGGCCACGCCCGCGGCGAAGATCGCGGCGATGAGCCCACCGAGCACCACCGCAGTGGCGGTGCTGCCGACCAGGAGCGAGAAGTTCTTGATCACCAGCAGCAGGATCGCGGTGAGGCCGAGGAACGACAGGCCGGGGGCGATCACGGTGTGCCACACGCTCGCACCGTGCTCCTGTGTCCGGAAGAAGACGATGACGGCCAGGCTCGTCATTGCCATGAGGGCGATGAGGCCCAGCGTGGATGCGCCCGAGAACCACATGTAGGTCTGCGTTATCGGGTGCCAGCCGATCACCGCGACGGCCACCATGGCGGCCAGCGAGATCACCGTGAACACCAGCGACGATCGGGACGGCGTGCGGTGCCGCTCGTCGATCTCGGCGAGCGACGCGGGCAGCAGCCCCTTGGTCGCCAACGTGAACTGGTAGCGGGTGATGACGTTGTGGAACGACAGCACGCAGGCGAAGAAACTGGTCACCAGCAGCACCTGGATGACGTCGGTGAGGATCGGTGAGATGTAGGTGCTCGCCAGATTCTGCACGACGTTCTCGGGCTCGGCCTTGGCGGCATCGACGGCCCGATCCACACCCAGGCCCTCGACAACCGCCCATGCCGCCAGCGCGTAGAACAGTCCGATGAAGACCACGGCGGAGTAGGTCGCCCGCGGAATGGTGCGGTCGGGGTCTTTGGCCTCGTTGCGGAACACCGCGGTGGCCTCGAATCCGATGAAGCAGAAGAACGCGAACATCAGCCCGAGACTCGGTGCGCCGGTGGCGAATTCGGACGGTGACAGCGGTACCAGGCTCAGGCCACCCTCGCCGCCGGACCAGCCGGCTCCGCCTGCACAGATGACACCGATGTCGACGAGCACGACGGCCAGCGTCTCGGCGATCAGCAGTACGCCCAGCACCTTGGAGCTCAGCTCGATGTCGCGGTAGCCCAGCACCCCGACCAGGCAGACCCAGCCAATCGCACTGGCACACCAGGGAATTCCGATGTGCACCGCGGTCAACAGCTTCGACGTGGCCACGCCGAGGTACGTGTACAGCCCGATGAGCATCACCCCGTAGGACCCCAGCGCGAGTGCCGCTGCGCCCACCCCGACGTGCCGTCCCAGGCCGCGCTGGATGTACGAGTAGAACGCGCCGGCATTGGGCACGTACTTGCTCATCGAGGTGAAGCCGACCGAGAACAGGGCCAGGATCACCATCGCGATCAGGAAGAACTGCGGCGCGGCGGCGCTGCCGCTCACCGAGATGATGATCGGGACGCTGGCGGTGACGACGGCCAGCGGGGCCGCCGCGGCGACGACCATGAACACGATGGAGCCGACGCCCAGCCCGCGCTGCAGCATGGTGTATGTCCCGGGCGCTGCTTCCAGCGTGGTCGCGGGGTCGGATGGTGGAGTGTTGATCATTGATTTTCGGCTTTCTGACGACGCTGTCGGGGTGAATTCCGGGAACCCAGGAACGGCGGGGCGATCGGGCGGGGTCAGCCGGCGAGCACGCCCCGCAGCACGATGCTCTTGACCTGGGTGAATTCGTCGAGCGTGTAGGCGACCCCTTCACGCCCCAGGCCGCTCTTCTTGTAACCGCCGAACGCGGCCACGTCGGGCCGGTAGGTGTTGCCGCCGTTGACCGAGACGATGCCGGCCTTGATGCGCCGGCCGGCGCGGATGGCCTGTGTGACGTCGTTGGTGAAAACCGCAGCACCCAGGCCGAATTGGGAGGCGTTGGCGAGTTCGATGGCCTCGTCGAGGTCGTCGACGGCGAGCACCGAGAACACCGGCCCGAAGATTTCTTCGTCGGTGGCGATGCCGACGCGGGTGTCGATCTCCAGCAGCGTGGGGTCGATGAAGGCGCCGCGCCGGGTGCCACCGACCAGCACGCGCGCGCCCTGCTCGACGGCTTCGTGGATCTGCCGTTCGACGGTCCGCGCTGCCTCGACGCTGATGAGCGGACCGACATCGGTGGTTTCGCAGCGCTGATCGCCGACCCGCAGCGCCGCGACCCGCTCACGCAGGCGGTCCACGAACTCCTGGTAGCGGGACCGGACGACCATGATGCGTTTGGTGGCCACGCACACCTGTCCGTTGGCGTAGGTGCGCCCCGCGACGGCATGGTCGACGGCCGTGTCCAGGTCGGCATCGTCGCAGACGATGAAGGCGTCGTTGCCGCTGAGTTCGAGGAAGACGCGCACGACGTTGCGGCCCGCGGCGGCGGCGATGACGGCTCCTACCGCGGTGCTGCCGGTGAACGTGACCGCCGCGATGTCGGGGCTGCCGGCCAGGTGCGCGCCGACGATGTGGCCATAGCCGGTGACCAATTGCAGTGCGGCGCCGGGCACTCCGGCCCGGTGCAGGATCTCGGTGAGCATGACGGTGACGATCGGGTCGTCCTCCGGCGGCTTGACGATCATGGCGTTGCCCGCGGCGAGCGCGGCCCCCACCTTGTGCGCGTACAGCTCGGCGGGGAAGTTGAACGGGACGATGCCGACCATGACGCCGAGCGGCTCCCGCACTGTGAGCATGAGGTCCGATTGCAGCCCGTCCTGGATGTCGAGGGGGATGGTCTGCCCGAACAGCCGCAGGGACTCCTCGGCGAAGCCGTCGAAGATGCGGGCGGTGGTGTCGATCTCCGCCCTGGCATCGGCGATGGTCTTGCCGTTCTCCGCCGACAGCATCGCGCTCAGTTGGGCGCGGTCGGCGCGGATCTGTGCCGCGGCGGTCCTGAGGATGGCGGCTCGACGGAACGCCGGTGTTGCCGACCAGGTTTCGGCACCGGCCACGGCTGCGTCGAGGGCGTCCTGCGCGTCGGCGACGGTGCCGGCGGGCACGGTGCCGATGAGGTGGCCGTCGAACTTGTCGCGGATCTCGATGACCTCACCGGAGGCGCTGTCGCGCGCCTGACCACCGATCGACATCCGGTGCTTGGCGAGCAGTTCCATTGCTGCGGTCATCGTCGAATTCCTCTCGGGGCGGGCCGTGGCGGCAAGACGCTGCCTATGATGCAGACCACATTTCGGGCCCCGGGAGGATTCCGAACATCGTGCGCCAGGTGGTCCGGAAGTTTCGATGTTCTTCGAAACAAGCCCGGCCGGACCTGGTGCCCGCCGAAATTTCTTCGGTATTTACCGGATCGGCCGACGCATCTCGTCGTAACCGCTGACGTATTCCATGTGCTGGACGCCGATGTAGTGGTCGAACATGATGCTGGTCGTCGTGGCCGCGACGGGGCCGGAACTGAGCTTGGTCGCGACGAAGTCGCGCAGCTGACTGGTCGACGTGCACGCCACATGGATCAGGAAGTCGTCCGGCCCGCCCATGTGAAACACGTTGAGCACCTGGGGAAACCGGATCACCCGACTGGCGTAGCTCTTCACCTGATCGCGCGCAGACGCGGGCAGCCGCACGAAAACGATTGCCTGCACCGGGAATCCGAGCGCCTCGTAGTCCACGAACGCGTTGATCGACCGGATGACACCGAGCTGCTCGAGCCGCTTGATCCGCGCATGGCAGGTCGACGGCGCGATCCCCGCCTTGCGGGCCAACTCATTGTTGGTGCGCCGGCCGTTGGTGGTCAGCTCCCAGAGCAACAACTCGTCGATCTCGTCGGTCTTGACCTCTCCGACCCGGTCGTCCTCATACCGCTGCATCTGAACCTCCTCGTGCCACAGCCTGAAGCCGCGGCGTCCGCGCCCGAGTTCGGGCAGCACATCCTTCGGCGCATCTCGGACAATACGGGCCGCAGCCGAAAAAAGAGTCTTGTTCGCCGGAGTTTCCGAACGAAATTCGGTTGTACCCGTCCAGCCTCGAAAGATCTCCCACCATAGCGTGAGGCCGACCACAGCCGGAACTGCGATCAGCGCCATACCCGTTGCGCCACATCGCCTTTGGCACACCCCGGTCGGCACCACCCACTGCAAGGGAGCAGCAGATGATTCCACCAACGGGAACGCCCGACCGGGCGGCGGCACTGGAGCAACTCGTCGACCGGGCGAAGTTCATCCGGCTCGAGACCGTGCGACTGTCCCGGATCGCCGGCGCCGGCCACTACACGTCGTCCTTCTCGGCCGCCGAGCTGTTCGCGGCCCTGTACTACTCGGTCCTGAAATACCGCCCGGCAGAACCGAAATGGGCCGACCGTGGCCGGTTCGTCCTGAGCAAGGGCCACGCCGCCATCGGCCTGTACCCGGTGCTGGCCGATGTCGGCTTCTTCCCGCCGTCGGCGCTCGACGACTACACGCGCCTGGGCAGCCCGTTCGGCGATCACCCGGACATGAAGAAGATCCCGGGCATCGATTTCAGTTCGGGCTCGCTCGGCCACGGCCTCTCCATCTCCGTCGGCATGGCCTTCGCCGGACGGGTCGGCGACCGCCCGTACCGCACCTTCTGCATGTTGGGCGACGGCGAGTTGCACGAGGGCCAGATCTGGGAGGCCGCCAACGCCGCCGGGCACTACCGCCTCGGAAAGCTGGTCGCGATCGTCGACCGTAACCAGTTGTGCATCGACGGCTTCACCGATGACGTGATGAGCGTCGAGCCCATCGAAGACCGCTTCGCCGCCTTCGGCTGGCAGACCCACCGCGTCGACGGGCATGACCCCGCCGCGCTGCTGGATTTGTTCGGCACCCTGCCCGACAAACCCGACGGCCCACCACAACTCATCGTTGCCGACACGGTCAAGGGCCGCGGCGTGCAGCTCATGGAATACAACCCCGATTGGCACGTCGGCAACCTCGTCGGCGCCGACTACGACGACGTGATCGCGGAACTGCAGGCCGGCCTGCGTCCGCTGGAGGCAGCGAAATGACCGAAACCCAGGACCAGGCAGAGATTTTCGGCGGCGGCGCCACCGAACTGCGCGACAAGCGCTCGTTCGACGGCAGCGACGTCAGTTCGATTCCCGCGTTCGTGTTCGGTGAGGAACTGGCCGACCTGGCCGACCACGATCCGCGCGTCGTCGTGCTGACGGCCGATCTGGCGAGCGCCAACCGGGCCACCGATTTCTCGGCGCGCCACCCGAACCGGTTCTTCAACATGGGCATCGCCGAGAAGGGCATGATCACGTCCGCGGCCGGTATGGCGTCGTGCGGCTACGTGCCGTTCGCCGCGACGTTCGCGTCGTTCTCGGCACTGCTGTGCGCCGAGCAGATCCGCACCGACTGCGCGTACCCGCGGATGCCCGTGCGGATCGTCGGACACCACTCCGGCATGTCGATGGGGTTCTACGGCACCAGCCACCACGCGCTGGAAGACCTTGGCGTACTGCGCACTTTCGCCGAACTGACCGTCGTCTGCGCGACCGACGCCAACCACCTGCGCGCGATCCTGCGGGCGTCCGTCGACCACCCGGGCGCGATGTACATCCGGCTGGGCCGCGGCCGTGACCCCGAGGTCTACCCGACGGTGCCCGAGCTCACCTTCGGCAAGGCCATCCGGCTGCGCGACGGCCACGACCTGACCATCATCGCCACCGGCAGCGAGGTCCACCCGGCCCTGGAGGCCGCGGCGATCCTGGCGGACGAAGGCATCAGGACCCGCGTCGTCGACATGCACACCGTGGCGCCGCTCGACATCGACGAGGTACTCGCCGCCGCGCACGAGACCGGCGCCATCCTCACCGTCGAGGAACACAACGTCACCAACGGTCTGGGGTCGGCGGTCGCCGAAGCGCTGTTCCTGAACTGCGCGCCCACCGTGCCGTTCGCCAAACACGGTGTGCCCGACGAGTACATCCCCGTCGGTCCCCCGGCGGCGCTGTATGCCAAGTACCGGCTGGACGCACCCGGTGTCGCGGCGGTGGCCCGGGAGCTGTTGCGATGATCGACCACAACGACACGGCCCTGACCAAACGGGCCCGGCTCGTCGTCCCCGGCGGCATGTACGGACACATGAACGTGCGGTCGTTCTCGGCCACGCTGCCGCAGTACATGGCCACCGGCGAGGGCTGCCGCATCACGGACACCGACGGCAACACGTACCTGGATTTCATGTGCGGCTGGGGCCCCGTGGTGCTCGGCCATCGCAATCCCGCTGTACAACAAGCGGTTTCGGAGCAGATCGCCAAGGGCGACTGCCTCAACGGCGCGGCTCCGGTGATGGTGGAACTGGCCGAACTGCTCGTCGACACCGTGGCCCACGCCGACTGGGCGATGCTGGCCAAGAACGGCACCGACGCCACCACCGCGTGTGTGACGATCGCGCGCGCGGCCACCGGGCGGCGCAAGGTGCTCATCGCTCACGGGGCGTATCACGGTGCGGTGCCGTGGTGCACCCCCGTGACGGCAGGGGTGACGCGTGAGGACCGGGCGCATCTCGACTACTTCGAGTACAACGACCTCGATTCCCTTCGCGCCGCTGTCGACCGCGCCGGCGGCGATCCTGCCGCCGTCATCGTCTGCCCGTTCCGGCACGACGTGTACCGCGATCAGGAACTGGCCGATCCGTTGTTCGCCAAGGGGTTACGCGAACTGTGCGACCGCACCGGCGCGGCGCTGATTCTCGACGACGTCCGCTGCGGCTTCCGGCTGGACCTCGCCGGTAGCTGGGAGCCGCTGGGCGTGCGTCCCGATCTTTCGGCGTGGTCCAAGGCCATCGCCAACGGTTACGCGCTGGCGGCGGTGACGGGCACCGACGCGATGAGAGAAGCGGCCGGCAGCATCTACGCCACGGGGTCGTTCTGGTACTCCGCGGTGTCGATGGCGGCCGCGCTGGCGACCATCCGGGAACTGCGCGACACCGACGCGATGCAGCGCATGTCCGACTCGGGTCAGCGCCTGCGCGACGGGCTGGCGGCCCAGGCCCGCGCGCACGGCTTCGAGGTCGTGCAGACGGGGCCGGTGCAGATGCCACTGCTGCGGTTCGCTGGTGACGACGACTTCAGCCAGACCCGGCTGTGGTGCGACGAGGCCGGTGCCCGCGGCGTCTACCTGCACCCGTACCACAACTGGTTCCTCAGCGCGGCCCACACGGCAGCGGACATCGACGACGCCCTCGACCGCACCGACGACGCCTTCGCGGCATTGGCCCGGCGATGAAGATCACCGGTGCAGTCCTCGAGGAGTCCGGGCGGCCGCGGCCGTACGCGCAGTCACGGCCGATCACCGTCGGCGAGGTGGAGCTGGCGGATCCCGGCCCGACCGAGCTGCTGGTCCGGATCGAGGCGGCCGGCGTATGCCACTCGGACCTCAGCGTCGTCGACGGCAACCGGCCCCGCCCGCTGCCGATGCTGCTGGGGCACGAGGCCGCCGGTGTCGTCGCCGGCGTCGGTGACGCCGTCGGCGACATCCGCCCCGGGCAGCGCGTCGTGATGTCGTTCCTGCCCCGCTGCGGCGAGTGCCCCGACTGCGCCGAAGGCGGCCGCCTGCCGTGCCCGACCGGATCCGCGGCGAACGCCGCCGGCACGCTGTTGGCCGGCCGCCGTCTGAGCGCGGCCGGCCGGCCCGTGCACCACCACCTCGGCGTCTCCGGTTTCGCCACCCACGCCGTCGTCGACCGGGCCTCCGTCGTGCCCGTCGGATCCGATGTCCCGCCCGACGTCGCCGCGATGCTCGGCTGCGCCGTGCTGACCGGCGGTGGTGCGGTCCTCAATGTCGCCAGGCCCGCGCCGACCGACAGCCTGATGGTGGTCGGTCTCGGCGGCGTCGGCATGGCGGCCGTCATCACCGCGCGGGCGCTGCAGGTCGCGCGGGTCATCGCGGTCGACACCGCCGCGGACAAGCTCGGCCAGGCGGCCGCGCTGGGCGCGACCGAGACTTACACCGCAGGTCAGGCCGCTGAACTCGGCATCAAGGCCCGGCACGTCATCGAGTGTGCCGGGCATCCCCGCGCCTTCGAGACGGCCTTCGGCGCGACGCTGCCGGGCGGCAACACCATCACGGTGGGCCTGCCGGCCGCGGCCGCACTGGCCGCCATCTCACCGCTGACGGTCACCGCCGAGGCCAGGACGGTCGTCGGCAGCTATCTGGGCTCGTCGGTCCCGGCCCGCGACATCCCCAGGTACGCGCAACTGTGGCGCGACGGGAAGCTGCCGGTGGAGAAGCTCATTTCCGCGCGGATTCGGCTCGATCAGATCAACGAGGCGATGGATCGGCTGGCCGACGGGCAGGCCATTCGTCAGGTCATCCTGTTCGACCAGGGCTGACGATTCGGCCCCCAGACCCCCGTAAGGGTGGCCTGCCAGCATGAGACCGCCGGGCACGGTAAGCTAACGGCAGGACAATAAACACACTCAGATCGGAGCCGCCTGCACATCGGGCCGCTCCGTTATTGCGCGAGGGGGTCCCCCATGGGCCGCGGCCGAGCAAAGGCAAAGCAGACCAAGGTTGCTCGAGACCTTAAGTACAGCTCACCGCAGACCGATTTCGGTCGGCTGCAACGAGAGCTCTCGAACGACCCCGTTGGTTACCGCACCAGTGCCTTCGATGACGACCTGGGCGACGACGACTCGGACGACGAGCCCGCCGGTCGCTGGGCCGTTCCCGAAGACGACTGGCGTCACTAGACCCCACGAGCGGCCCTGAGTCCCAAGGCCGCCGGCCCAGCCCCCGCGCACGACCTGAAGGTCAGAAGCGCGGGTGCTGGCCCACCAACTCGGCGCGAACGCTGCTCTTGCCACCCTTGTTGACGGTGCCCAGGGTCCAGCAATCCAGGTGCCGGGCAGTCAGAATCGCCAGTGCGCGGTCGGTGTCCTCCGGCGCGACGACGGCGACCATGCCGACACCCATGTTGAACGTCTTCTCCATTTCGGCACGCTCCACGCGGCCGCGCTGGGCGATCATCTGGAACACCGGCGCCGGCGTCCAGGTGCCGCGGTCCATCTCGGCGGTCAGGCCGTGCGGAATGACGCGTTCCAGGTTCCCGGCCAGTCCACCACCGGTGACGTGGCAGAAGGTGCGCACCTGGGTCTCGGCGGCCAGTGCCAGGCAGTCCTTGGCGTAGATGCGGGTCGGCTCCAGCAGCTCTTCACCGAGCGTGCGGCCGAACTCCTCGACGTGGCCCGACAGGCTCATGCGGTCGATCTCGAGCAGCACCTTGCGGGCCAGCGAGTAGCCGTTGGAGTGCAGGCCGGTGGCGGCCATGGCGATGATCACGTCGCCGGGGCGGACGTTCTCGGGGCCCAGGAGGTCGTCGGCCTCGACGACGCCGACGCCGGTCGCGGAGATGTCGTAGTGGTCTGGCTCCATCAGGCCCGGGTGCTCGGCGGTCTCACCGCCCAGCAGCGCACAGCCGGCCTGGACACAGCCGTCGGCGATGCCCGAGACGATCTCGGCCACCCGCTCGGGCACGGTCCGGCCCACGGCGATGTAGTCCTGCAGGAACAGCGGCTCGGCGCCACACACCACGAGGTCGTCCACGACCATCGCGACGAGGTCGATGCCGACGGTGTCGTGCTTGTCCATGGCCTGCGCCACGGCGAGCTTGGTGCCCACGCCGTCGGTCGACGAAGCCAGCAGTGGCTCGCGGTACCCGGCTTTCAGGCCGAACAGCCCGGCAAAACCTCCGAGGCCGCCGCGTACCTCGGGGCGGGTGGCCTTCTTGGCGTGGGGCTTGAACAATTCGACGGCGCGATCGCCTGCCTCGATGTCAACCCCCGCCGAAGCGTAGGAGGCGCCAATCGATTCAGCTCGCTCATCCTGGCTAGTCATCGGCCCCAAGGCTACCGGTCGCACCCTCGCGGATGCACGTCGCGCCTGTTGACGGGCGTCAGGTCAGGGACGGCGCAGGGCTGAGGCGTTGTCGTTGTCGGCCGTCAGGGGCAGGCCGGTGCGGGCCGCCGACGCCAGCATGTGCTCGACGACGTTCTTGCCGAGGGCAGCTTCACCTGGCAGTTCGATCGGGTAGTTGCCGTCGAAGCAGGCCGCGCACAGCCGGGAGGCGGGCTGCTCGGTGGCAGCGATCATGCCTTGCCGGCTGATGTAGCCGAGGGAGTCGGCGCCGATCGCGTGCCGGACCGCCTCGAGCATCTCGTCCTCGCTCGCCTCGGTGCTCTTGGCGTTGGCGATCAGCTCGGCGGGGGTGGCGAAGTCGATGCCGTAGAAGCACGGCCACTTCACCGGCGGCGACGCGATGCGCACGTGCACCTCGACGGCGCCGGCCTCACGCAGCATGCGGACCAGGGCGCGCTGGGTGTTGCCGCGGACGATCGAGTCGTCGACGACGATCAGCCGCTTACCGCGGATGACTTCCTTCAGCGGGTTGAGCTTGAGCCGGATGCCGAGCTGGCGGATGGTCTGCGACGGCTGGATGAAGGTGCGCCCGACGTAGGCGTTCTTCATGAGGCCCTGACCGAACGGGATACCCGAGCCCTGCGCGTAGCCGACGGCCGCGGGCACGCCCGATTCGGGCACGCCGATGACCAGGTCGGCGTCGACGGGCTTCTCCTCCGCCAGGCGGCGGCCGATTTCGACACGCGCGGCATGCACCGAACGGCCGGCGATGGTGCTGTCCGGACGGGCCAGGTAGACGTACTCGAAGACGCAGCTCTTCGGTTCGGGGTTGGCGAACCGGGTGGAGCGCACGCCGTCGGCGTCGATGGCCAGCAGTTCACCGGGCTCGATGTCGCGGACGAACGACGCGCCGACGATGTCCAGTGCGGCGGTCTCGGAGGCGACGACCCAGCCGCGGTCCAAGCGGCCCAGGGACAACGGACGGACGCCGTGCGGGTCGCGCGCGGCGTACAGGGTGTTCTCGTCCATGAAGGTCAGGCAGAACGCGCCGCGCACCTGCGGCAGCAGTTCCAGCGCGGACTGCTCCAGGCTCGAGTCGGCGGCGCCGTGCGCCAGCAGGGCGCCCAGGATGTCGGAGTCGGTGGTGGCGGCGACATGGCCACGCGCGTTGATCAGGCCGTCTTCGCGGGCCCGGGCCGCCAGTTCGGCGGTGTTGACCAGGTTGCCGTTGTGGCCGAGCGCGACGCCGGTGCCGGCGGCGGTGTTGCGGAACACCGGCTGCGCGTTCTCCCACGTCGTGGAGCCGGTGGTGGAGTAGCGGCAGTGTCCGACGGCGACGTGGCCGTGCATGGCGGCCAGGGTCTGCTCGTCGAACACCTGACTGACCAGACCGAGGTCCTTGAACACCAGGATTTGAGATCCGTCAGCGACGGCGATGCCTGCCGCTTCCTGCCCTCTGTGCTGCAGCGCATAAAGGCCGTAGTACGTGAGCTTCGCCACGTCCTCGCCAGGGGCCCAGACCCCGAATACGCCGCATTCCTCGCGTGGCTCGTTCTCGGTCTGTTCGGTCACGATAGGGCTGCTCCCGGGGAGGCGGTTGGTGACAGGAATGAGTCTACGGTCCAGCCGGGCGGGAAACGGAATCGAATCTTCTGTCTGTCGGCGCGTCGCCCACCGGAGGCGCACGCGTCGGGCCTGTTTCGGACTCGGCCCCCGCGCCGCGGACGACTTCCCGCCCGGCCGCACACCGTCTCATCAGCCCACTTCAGTCCGGCTGTTTATATGGGTTTCGTGGCCAGTCAATTATCAGAGAGCCCTGATCCTCCCGTCCTCGACCCCGTCACCGCCGACGCGACCCGGCCATGGTCGAGCGTGACGAAGATCGCATTCAGATTCTGCTTTCTGTACTTCGGCCTGTTCTGTGTGTTGTTCGCGCAGATCACTTTTGCCTTCTTCGGGATCGTGGGCGAGTTCCTGCCGAAGCTCGCCGTGATGTGGCAGATGACCGTGCTGGCCCCGCCGCTGAAGTGGGTCGGCCGCGAGGTCTTCGGCGTCGACGCCGTGCTGCACCAGGACTCGGGCAGTGGCGATCAGACCGTGGTGTGGGTGATGGTGTTCAGCCTGGCGGTCGTCGCAGCCGTCGGGACCGCGGTGTGGACCGTGCTGGACCGGCACCGGCCCGACTACGCGCGGCTGTCGGCGTGGTTCCTGACGTTCGTGCGCTTGTGCGTCGCCGGGCAGATGCTGTTCTACGGTTTCGCCAAACTGGTGCCCACCCAGATGCCGTCACCCCCGCCGTCCGCGCTGCTGCGGTCCTTCGGCGACTTCAGTCCGGCCTCGGTGCTGTGGCTGCAGGTGGGCAGCTCGCCTCCGTACGAGATGACGCTCGGCGCCGTCGAGGTGCTGGCCGGATTGCTGATGTTCCTGCCCCGCACCGCGACGCTGGGGACGCTGCTCGGGCTGGCCAGCATGGCCCAGGTGTTCCTGTTGAACATGACCTTCGACGTGCCGGTCAAGATCCTGTCCGGCCACCTGCTGCTGATGAGCCTGGTACTGCTCGCCCCGCAGCTGCGCCGGCTGACGGACCTGTTCGTCCTGCAACGCCCGTCGGAGCCGGTGACCCAACCACCGCTGTTCAGCTCGGAGCGCGCCAATCGCAGAGCCGCCACCGCGCAGGCCGTGCTGGGTCTCTGGGTACTGGTCGGATGCGTCTTCGCGAGCTGGCAGGCGTGGCACGCCTACGGCGGCGGCATGGCCAAACCCGAGCTGTACGGCATCTGGGCGGTCCGGGAGTTCAGCGTTGACGGCAAGCCGGTCCCGCCGCTGACGACCGATCAAACCCGTTGGCAACGCGTGGTTTTCGAGAAGGACGGCGCGCTGACGTACCAGCGGATGAACGGCGAACTGGTCGACGCCCCCACCACGGTCAAGTCCGACACCATCACGGTGTCCGAACCCGGCGGCGCGGCACTGGCCGAGCTGAAGGTGTCACGGCCGTCGGCCCAGCAGCTGCAACTGACCGGCACGCTGCACGGGCGCCCGGTGCAGATCGCCCTCGATCAGGTCGACCTCGATCAATTCACGTTGCGCAACAGGGGCTTTCACTGGGTGCAGGAATACCCGTTCTTCAAGTGAGCCCTACAGCTCGACCAGCGGCAGCCACGGGCCGATCTCCCGTGCCCGTGACCCGGACATCTCGATGGCGCCCGCCGCGTCGTCCAGCGACAACAACCCGGTGGCCAACAGCAGCCAGGTGCGCGGGTCCGTCTCCACCACGTTGGGCGGATTGCCGCGGGTGTGACTGAGGCCCGAAATGCACTGCACCGCAACGAATGGCGGCACGCGGACCTCGACGCTGGCGCCGGGCGCGACGGCCGCCAGCGTGCGCGCCGTCAGCCGGACGGCCTCCGCGATCGCGGCGCGCGGCGGCGTTTCGGCGTGCTCGTCACGCAGCCAGTCGGCGACGAGCAGCACCGCCGCCCGGGTCTGGGCCGGGTCGGGCGCCTTGCGCGTCACCATCTCAGGGATTTGTGCACGATTTTCCGCGGTGGGCGCGGATTTTCGTGCACAAATCACTCATGGGAGAACAGGGCGGGCAGCACGCTCTCGGAAGTTGTGCGCAGTTCGTCCAGCGTGACGCTGAACTGACCCTGCACCTCCACCGAGTCGCTGCCCGGATCGACCACGCCGATGCGGACGGCCGGCAGTTCGCGGGCCTCGCACATCGCCATGAAGCGGCTCTCCTCGGTGCGCGGCACCGCGACAAGGACGCGGCCCGACGACTCGGAGAACAGCTGCACGAACGGGTCCGCATCCTCGGGAAGCAGGACGCGGCAACCGGTTTCGCCGGCCAGGGCCGCCTCGACGACGGCCTGGATGAGCCCGCCCTCGGACAGGTCGTGGGCGGCCGAGATCAGGCCGTCGCGCGAACCCGCGGTCAGCACCTCGGACAGCAACTGCTCGCGCTTGAGATCGACACGCGGCGGCACGCCACCGAGATGGTCGGCCGTGACCTGGGCCCAGACCGAACCGTCGAACTCGTCGTAGGTGTCGCCCAGCAAGATCAGCGTTTCGCCCGGCTCCAGGCCGATGCCGGTCGGGATGCGGCGGTGCACGTCGTCGATGACGCCGAGCACGCCCACCACCGGGGTCGGCAGGATCGCGGTGGAGCCGGTCTGGTTGTAGAAGCTGACGTTGCCGCCGGTGACCGGAATACCAAGGGCCGCACAGCCATCCGCGAGGCCGCGCACGGCCTGCGAGAACTGCCACATGACGCCCGGGTCCTCCGGCGAACCGAAGTTGAGGCAGTTGGTGACGGCCACCGGCGTCGCGCCGGTGACGGCGACGTTGCGGTAGGCCTCGGCCAGCGCCAGCTGCGCGCCGGTGTACGGGTCCAGCTGCGTGTAGCGGCCCGAGGCGTCGGTCGACACCGCGATGCCGCGGCCGGTGGCCTCGTCGATGCGCAGGACGCCGCCGTCGGCGTGCTCGGCCAGCACGGTGTTGCCGCGGACATAGCGGTCGTACTGCTCGGTGATGAACGCGCGGCTGCACAGGTGCGGGCTGCCGAGCAGCTGCAGCAGGGTGGCGCGCAGCTCGTCGCCGGTCTTGGGCCGGGGCAGGTTGGCGGAGGTGTCCGCGATCAGTGCGTCCTGGGTGTGGGGGCGCTGGACGGGCCGGTTGTAGACCGGGCCCTCGTGGGCGACGGTGCGCGGCGGCACGTCGACGACGGTCTCGCCGTGCCAGCTGATCTTCAGCCGGTCACCGTCGGTGACCTCACCGATGACGGTCGCCAGGACGTCCCACTTGCGGCAGACGGCCATGAACGCGTCGACGTTCTCCGGCGTCACAACGGCGCACATGCGCTCCTGCGACTCGCTGGAGAGCACCTCGGCCGGGGTCATGTTGGCGGCGCGCAGCGGCACCTTGTCGAGGTCGATGTGCATGCCGCCGTCGCCGGCCGATGCCAGTTCCGAAGTGGCACAGGACAATCCGGCGCCACCGAGATCCTGGATACCGACCACGAGATGCGCGGCGTAAAGCTCGAGACAGCACTCGATGAGCACCTTCTCGGTGAACGGGTCGCCGACCTGGACGCTCGGCAGCTTCTTGCGGCCGGCGCCGGACTCGTCACCCGAGAAGGTGTCGGAGGCCAGCACCGAGACGCCGCCGATGCCGTCGAGGCCCGTGCGGGCGCCGAACAGGATGATCTTGTTGCCGGTGCCGGACGCGAACGCCAGGTGCAGGTCCTCGACACGAAGCGCGCCCACGCAGAGCGCGTTCACCAGCGGGTTGCCGGCGTAGGACGGGTCGAAGATGGTCTCGCCGCCGATGTTCGGCAGGCCCAGCGAGTTGCCGTAGCCGCCGACGCCGCGGACGACGCCGTCGAGCACGCGGCGGGTGTCGGGCGCGTCGGCCGCGCCGAAGCGCAGCTGGTCCATCACCGCGACCGGGCGGGCGCCCATCGCCATGATGTCGCGGACGATGCCGCCGACGCCCGTGGCCGCGCCCTGGTAGGGCTCGACGTACGACGGGTGGTTGTGCGATTCGACCTTGAAGGTGACGGCCCAGCCGTCACCGATGTCGACGACGCCGGCGTTCTCGCCGATACCGGCCAGCATGCCGGCGCGCATCTCGTCGGTGGTGGTCTCACCGAAGTAGCGCAGATGCACCTTCGAGGACTTGTACGAGCAGTGCTCGCTCCACATCACCGAGTACATGGCCAGCTCGGCATCGGTGGGCCGACGGCCGAGGATCTCGCGGATGCGCTGGTACTCGTCATCCTTGAGACCGAGCTCGCGATACGGCTGCGGCTGGTCGGGCGTGGTAGTCGCGTTATTGACGGTATCGACCGAGGACGTCACGCAGAGAGTCTACCGTTGCCGACCTGGCCCGCCCGCCACGGCGAGCGCCGGCTACTCGTCGCCGCTGACCAGCACCTTGAGCAGCGCCGGCCGCCGCAGGATGAGCGCGCCCCAGATCAGTAGTCCGAAGGCCACCGCGAAGACCACGGGGAACCACGCCTCTTGATGCATGTCGATGGTCACGGCACCGCCGAGATAGGCCGTCAGCCCGACCGCGCCCAGCACTGCGGTGCGGGGGATCACCCACACGATGATGCAGGCCAGCAGCACCCACCCGATGACGTACGTCTGGTAGGGCGGGAAGCCGATGCCCTCGGTCGCGGTGCGCGCGAACTCCATCCCGAGAATCTTCGGAATGGCATCGGCCAGCAGGAACAGCAGGAGGAAGGCGCTCAGGACGAGGCCGGCCTTCTGCGGTGTGGTGCGACCGGCCCATACGGCCCGTGATTGCGATACATCCTTGGCGTCGGCCATGGCGGACTCCGTTCTCGATCGGCGGTTCAACACTAAGTCGACTCGCCCGAGCGGGGGAACTCATCGCGGCGGCCCTCATAGCGGGCTGCTAGGTAGGACCCATCGGGGCCTCATCCCGCGCTCTTAGCGTGGCCGGATGAGACTTCACATCGGACTCAACCGGGGTGCGATCGCGGTGCTGGCCGTGATCGCGGCCCTGGTGTGTATCTGTGCCGGCGCCATCGTCGTCGCGTCCAAGGCGTGGCATGCCGCGTCGGAGCCGGTGGTGTCCACCGGCGTCGAACTGGTCGAGCAGGCCGGTCCCTAGCCCGTCAGGCCGCGCCCGCGATGCAGAACGCGTTGCCTTCCGGGTCGGCCAGCACCACCCAGCGGGCCACCTCGCCGAAGGCATGACGCTCGGTTTCCGTCGCGCCCGCGGCTTTGAGGCGCTCGAGCTCGGGCTCGATGTCGCCTTCGAGGTGGAAGTCCAGGTGCAGCCGGTTCTTGCCGGGCGTCGGGTCGTCGACCTGCTGGAAGCCCAGATTCGGGCCCTCCGGGAAGTTGACGACGAAGAACTCCCCCGGCATCAGGGTGTGCACCTTGCCGCCGAATTGCGCGGCCCACCAGTCGGCGAGGGCCTGTGCGTCGGTGCAGTCGAATGTGACCATCTCCACTTTGAGTGCCATGGTCGAACTCTAGGCGGGTGCCAGGAACGCCTGCAGCGCCGCGGCGTAGGCCGGCACGTCGAGCGCGCCCATCACCTCGCGTGCCGAGTGCATAGCCAGCTGCGCGGCGCCGACGTCGACGGTCGGGATGCCGGTGCGGGCGGCGGTCATCGGGCCGATGGTCGATCCGCACGGCAGGTCGGCGCGGTGCTCGTACCGCTGCAGCGGTACCCCGGCTTGCGCGCAGGCCAATGCGAACGCCGCGGCGGTCCGGCCGTCGGTGGCGTACCGCAGGTTGGGTTGCACCTTGAGCACTGGGCCGCCGTTGACCTCGATGAGGTGCCCCGGTTCATGCCGCTCCGGGTAGTTCGGGTGCGTGGCGTGCGCCATGTCGCCCGAGGCCACCATCGAGCCGGCCAGCCGGCGCAGCAGATCCTCGCGCGTTCCGCCGGCCGCCAGCACGATGCGCTCCAGCACCGTCGGCAGCAGATCGGACTGCGCGCCGTGGTCGGACGTCGACCCGACCTCTTCGTGGTCGAACAGCGCCAGCACCGGAACGTAGTCGGCAGCCGGCGCGGCCAGGAATGCCTCCAGCCCGGCGTAGCAGGTGCCTTGGTTGTCGAGCCGGGGTGCGCTGACGAGCTCACTGTCGGCGCCGATCAGCCGAGAGGGCGTCAGGTCGTGCGTCATCAGGTCGGCGGCCAGGACGTCGGCGCCGTCGACGCCCGCCCGCTCGGCGACGAAGGCCAGGAAGTCACGGGTTCCGGTCCCGACGCCCCACACCGCGTTGACGTGCCGCTGCGGGTCGAGGCTGACGCCCTTGCGGTCGTCGGACAGGTGGATGGCCAGCTGCGGCACCCGCAGGATCGGGTCGTCGATCCGGACCAGGACGTCCTCGACGGTGTTGCCGCGCCGCACCGACAGCCGGCCGCTGATGCCGAGGTCGCGGTCCAGCCACGAGTTCAGCCAGGCGCCGCCGTAGGGCTCGAGCGCCACGACCTGCCAGCCGCTGACGAACCGGTCGGGGTGCTGCTTGACCCGCAGGTTGGGGCTGTCGGTGTGGCCGCCGACGATGCGGAAGGGCTTCGGCGCCTCCGTCGCCCGCCACGCCACCAGCGAGCCGGCCCGCACCGTGAAGTAGTTACCGGGAGAGGCGGGCCAGGCGTCGGTCTCGGCGAGTTCGGTGAAGCCGGCGGCGGTCAGCCGCGCGGCCACCGTCGCGCACACATGGAACGGCGAGGGCGACGCGTCGATGAACCCGCAGAGGCCTGCGGCAGTAGCTCCGGTCATGAGGCCATCATCACCCGGAAATCCGTTGCCGTTGCCGCTAGGGTCGAGTTCGTGTGTCCCGCACGGCCTCAGCCCGTTCTCACCACGTTGACATCTGCTGCCATCTTTCTCATCGCCACCATCGATGAGGGCGCCGAGCCCGAAGTGCACGATGCGCTCACCGGGCTGTCCGGACTCGTTCGGGCAGTTGGATTCCGCACGCCCGCAAGCCGTCTGAGCCTCGTGACCGGCATCAGCTCGGACGCCTGGGATCGCTTGTTCAGCGGGCCGCGGCCGGCCGGGCTGCATGAGTTCCCGGAATTGCAGGGTGCGCGTCACCACGCGCCGTCGACGCCGGGCGACCTGCTGTTCCACATCCGGGCGAACGCCATGGACGTGTGTTTCGAGCTGGCCAGCCAGATTCTGAAGTCACTCGACGGCGCGGTGACGGTGATCGACGAGGTACACGGATTCAAGTTCTTCGAGAACCGCGACCTGCTCGGCTTCGTCGACGGCACCGAGAACCCGGACGGACCGGATGCCGTGGTCGCCGCGCTGGTCGGCGACGACGATCCCGAATTCGCCGGTGGCAGTTACGTTCACGTGCAGAAGTACCTGCACGACATGGCGTCGTGGGAGTCGCTCAGCGTCACCGAGCAGGAACGGGTGATCGGCCGCAGCAAGCTCGAGGACATCGAGATGGCCGACGACGTCAAGCCACCCAACTCACACCTGGCCCTCAACGTCATCGAGGACGACGACGGTAACCAACTGCAGATCGTGCGGGCCAACATGCCGTTCGGCCGCGTCGGCTCAGGGGAATTCGGCACGTACTACATCGCGTACTCGGCCGACCCGGCCGTCACCGAACGCATGCTGCGAAACATGTTCATCGGCGATCCGCCGGGCAACACCGATCGCATCCTGGATTTCTCCACGGCAGTCACCGGAGTGTTGTTCTTCACTCCCACAGTCGATTTCCTCGATGCGCCGCCGCCCCTGCCCGCCGCAGCACCGGCCGAACCCGAAGCCCAACCCACGTCAACTGGCACCCTGTCCATCGGCAGTCTGAAAGGTCAACCGCAATGAACAACCTGTACCGCGATCTCGCTCCGATCACCGCGGCCGCGTGGGCCCAGATCGAAGAGGAGGCCGCCCGGACGTTCAAGCGGCACATCGCCGGCCGTCGCGTCGTCGACGTGAGCGAGCCGGGTGGACCGAAGACGGCCGCGGTCAGCACCGGCCATCTCGTCGATGTCACGTCGCCGGCCGACGGTGTGGTGGCGCACCTTCGGGAAGCCCGGCCGCTGGTGCGGCTGCGGGTGCCGTTCACGGTGACCCGCACGGCGATCGACGACGTCGAGCGCGGCGCGCAGGACTCCGACTGGGATCCGGTGAAGGAAGCCGCCAAGAAGCTGGCGTTCTCGGAGGACCGGGCGATCTTCGAGGGCTACCCGGCCGCGCAGATCGAGGGCATCCGCGCCGCCAGCTCCAACCCGGCGCTGGCGCTGCCGAGCGACCCGCGGGGCTACCCGGACGTGATCTCGCAGGCGCTGTCCGAGCTGCGTCTGGCCGGTGTGGACGGGCCGTACTCGGTGCTGCTGTCGGCGGAGGCCTACACCAAGGTCAGTGAGACCACCGAGCACGGCTACCCGCTGCTGGAGCACCTCAACCGCCTGGTCGACGGTGAGATCATCTGGGCGCCCGCCATCGACGGCGCGTTCGTATTGTCCACGCGCGGAGGCGATTTCGACCTGCAGCTGGGCACCGACGTGACCATCGGCTACCTGTCGCACGATGCCGAGACGGTGCAGCTGTACCTGCAGGAGACGCTGACGTTCCTGTGCTACACCGCCGAGGCGTCGGTCGCGCTCGACAGCTGACGCATCGGTTGCTCCCCCGCACCACCGCATTGATCCTGTACCCAGGGCGCACTTCTTCGAGTGAGGTGCGCCCTCAGGTCAGGGTCAACAGGTCGGGATGCTCGAATCGAGTTGACCCTGAACCCTGGGCGCAGCTGCGTCGGCCACGCCAACGAGGGTGCGCCTAGCGCGTCTCGCGGGCGATTTTCGCGATCTGTATGCACCCTCGCGGGCAAGCCAGAACGGCGTCAGGCGCTCAGGACCGCGTCGAGTGCCGAGAAGAAGATGCCGAGTCCGTCGTCGGACGGGCCGGTGAGGGCCTCGGTGGCGTGTTCGGGGTGCGGCATCAGGCCGACGACGCGGCCGTTGGCCGAGCTGATCCCGGCGATCGAGCGCATCGAACCGTTCATGTTGTCGCGGTAGCGGAAGACCACGCGACCTTCGCCTTCGAGCTCGTCGAGCACGCTCTCCGACGCGACGTACCGTCCCTCACCCGACTTGAGCGGGATCAGGATGTCGGCGCCGGGTTCATAGCGGCTGCTCCACGCGGTCGACGTCGCGGTGACCTCGAGCCACACGTCGCGGCAGATGAAGTGCAGACCCTCGTTGCGGGTCAGCGCGCCCGGCAGCAGCCCGGCCTCGCACAGCACCTGGAAGCCGTTGCAGATGCCCAGCACGGGCATGCCCTTGCCGGCCGCTTCGACGACCGAGGTCATGACGGGCGCGAACTTGGCGATGGCGCCGCAGCGCAGGTAGTCGCCGTAGGAGAAGCCGCCGGGGACGATGACGGCGTCGACGCCCTTCAGGTCCGGATCGGCGTGCCAGAGGCTGACGGACTCGCCGCCTACGGCCCGGACGGCGCGCGCTGCGTCGACATCGTCGAGCGTGCCGGGGAAGGTGATGACACCGACCTTGGTGGTCATGCGTTCTCCCGGTGCACCGAGAAGTCCTCGATGACGGTGTTGGCCAGCAGCGTCTCGGCGACGTGCTCCAGCGTCTCGTCGGACACGGTGTCGTCGACCTCGAGTTCGAAGCGCTTGCCCTGGCGGACGTCGGACACTCCGGTGATCCCGAGGCGCCCCAGCGCTCCCACAATCGCCTGGCCTTGCGGGTCCAGGATTTCGGCCTTGGGCATCACGTGCACAACGACGCGGGCCACGCGCGCTCCTTTGTTCGGGTCGGATTGCTCTGCCGAGGCGAGCGTAGCGACGGGAAGACATCTGTACTCTACCGGCGCCCTTGTGCGCCGCGATGCCCGCACAATGGACTGATGGAGCTGACGCACTTCGGACATTCCTGCCTGTTGGCCCGATTCACCGACGGCGACGCGCAGGCGACGGTCCTGTTCGACCCGGGCAACTTCTCGCACGGGTTCGAGGGCATCACGGGACTGGACGCCATCCTGATCACTCATCAGCACCCCGACCACGCCGATCCGGCCCGGCTGCCGGCCCTGGTCGAGGCGAATCCGCAGGCCAAGCTGTATGCCGACCCCATGACCGCGGCGCAGCTGGGTGGCGCGTGGCAGGCCGTGCACGTCGGCGACACGGTGTCGATCGGTCACCTGACGGTGCGCGGCGCAGGCGGCAAGCATGCGGTGATCCACCCGGAGATTCCGATCATCGACAACATCTCGTACCTGGTCGGTGATGCTGGTCACGCTGCCCGCCTGATGCACCCGGGCGACGCGCTGTTCGTGCCGGACGAGCCGGTCGAGGTGCTGGCCGCACCGGCCGCCGCTCCGTGGATGAAGATCGCCGAGGCCGTCGACTTCCTGCGGGCCGTCGCGCCGCAGCATGCGGTGCCGATCCATCAGGGCGTCGTCGCCGAGCAGGCCAAGGGCATCTACTACGGCCGCCTCGACGAGATGACCGACACCGACTTCCGGGTGCTGACGCCCGAGCAGGAGATGCGGTTCTGAACGCGCGACGGTTCTTGGTGTGGTGGCCGCTTGTCGGGTTCACCGCGATGATCGCGCTGGGCATCGTCGTCCGGTCGGGTGACTCGGCCGTGGATCACTGGTTCATGCAGACGTCGCGCGCACTGCTCGGCGACCACCCGTACTGGATGCTGCTGCTCAACCGCGTCAAGGTGCTGGTACCGCTCTATCTGCTGGCTGTGGGCATCCCGCTGTGGCGACGCGAGTGGCGGCTGGCCACCGTGGCCGCGTTGTGCCCGGTCATCTCGATCATCGGCGCCAAGGTGCTGAAGGTGCTGTTCGGCCGGCCCTGGTACGGCGAGAATCTGGCGTATCCCAGCGGCCACACCACCGTGGCGATCACCGTCGCGGCCATGCTGGTGCTCGGGATCGGGGTGCACGCGTGGAGCGTCACGATCGCGACGATCGGCGCCGCCATCCCGTCTATCGGCATGGCCAGCAACCACTTCCACTACTTCACCGACATCATCGGCGGCGCGCTCTATGCCACGTCGATGGTGTGCCTGGCGGTCCTGGCCGCCGGCCCGCAGGTACTGCATCGTTCCCCGCGCGCCAGGGGCGCCGACCGCGTGCAGTCACCCGCCGGCGGCTAGGTACTCAGCCGACGGCGCGGGCCGCGGCACGTCCGGCGGCGCGGCCGGAGAAGATGCAGCCACCCAGGAAGGTGCCTTCCAGCGCCCGGTAGCCGTGCACACCGCCGCCGCCGAAACCGGCCGCCTCGCCGGCCGCGTACAGTCCGTCGAGCACCGCGCCCTCCGGCGTCAGCACCCGCGAGTCGAGGTCGGTGTGCAAGCCGCCCAAGGACTTTCGGGTCAGGATGTGCAGCTTGACGGCGATCATCGGGCCGGCCTTGGGGTCGGTCAGTTTGTGCGGCCCGGCGATGCGCGCCAGCCGGTCCGGCAGGTACGAGCGTGCGGCCCGGTAGGCCACGGTCTGGCCGTCGCTGGTGAGCTTGCTGGTCATCTCCTTGTCGCGGGCGTTGACCTCGGCCTCGACGGTCGCGTAGTCCAGCGGTTCGACGTCGGGCACCTTGTTCATGGCAGAAACCAAGTCGCGCAATGTGTTCGCCGACACGAAGTCCACGCCCTTGTCGACGAACGCGCGGACCGGGGCCGGGCCACCGCCCCGGCTACGCCCCAGCACTTCCCGCAGGTTCTTGCCGGTGAGGTCGGGATTCTGCTCCTGTCCGGACAGCCCGAATTCCTTGGCGATGATGCTCTGGTCGAGCACGAACCACGTGTAGTCGTAACCGGTTTGGCAGATGTATTCCAGCGTGCCCAGGGTGTCGTAGCCCGGGTACAGCGGGTCGGGCAGCCGCTTGCCGGTGGCGTCCAGCCACAGCGACGACGGCCCGGGCAGGATGCGGATGCCGTGCAGCGGCCAGATCGGGTCGTAGTTGGTGATGCCCTCGGTGTAGTGCCACATCCGGTCGTTGTTGATGACGCTGGCGCCGGCGGCCTGGCTGATGCCGAGCATGCGGCCGTCGACGTGCGCGGGCACACCGGACAGCAGCTGGCCGGGCACCCGGCCCATGCGCTTGGGCCAGTTCTGGCGCACCAGGTCGTGGTTGCCGCCGATGCCACCACTTGCGACGATCACCGACTGCGCGCGGAACTCGAACTCCCCCACGGTGTTACGCGATGACGCCTCACCACGGGCAGTGTTCGACGGTTCCAGCACCGCGCCGCGCACGCCGGCGACGGCGCCTTGATCGACAATCAGTTCGTCGACCCGATGCCGGTGTGCGAAGCGCACTTTGGGGTGCCCGACGACCCGTCGCGCGAAGATGTCGACCAGTGCCGGGCCGGTACCCCAGGTGATGTGGAAGCGCGGCACCGAGTTGCCCGGCCCCTTGCCGTCCCAGCCGCCACGTTCGGCCCAGCCGACCAACGCGAAGGTCTGCAGGCCCCGCTCGCGCAGCCAGCTGCGCTTCTCGCCCGCGGCGAAGTCGACGTAGGCGCGCGCCCACTGCTCGGGCCAGTGGTCCTCGTCGCGGTCGAAACCTGCTGTGCGCAGCCAATCTTCCAGCGCCCGCTCGTAGCTGTCGCGAATACCGACCCGTCGCTGTTCGGCGCTGTCGACGAAGAACAGTCCGCCGAACGACCAGAACGCCTGGCCACCGATGTTGGCCTCGTTCTCCTGGTCGACGATCAGAACTGACCGGCCCCGCTCGAGCAGTTCGGCGGCAGCGACCAGCCCGGCCAGCCCGGCCCCCACCACGATGACGTCAGCGTCCATGGGGCCACGCTAGCGTCCCAGGGGTCAGGCCGCGTCAGTTAGTGCCGGGTCGGGCGTCCACTCGTAGGCCGCGGGGGCGCAACCGTGCATGAGTGAGAGGTCGATGGCGTCGAGCATGGCCTGACGCGGCCCGGTCCGGCGCAGCTGACCGGCGGCCACGGCGAGCCGGACGGTGCCGCCGCGCCGGGCCGTGCGCTCGGCGGCCAGCACCAGGGTGCGACACCACCAGGGTTCGGTGAGGAACCCCTCGCCGATGCCGAAGACCCGCGACCGCAAGGTGGTGGACCGCACCAGGTCGGTGATGCCCGCATCGCCGGCCAACAGCCGGAATCCGTTGCGCGGCAACGCGGTCACGGTGCCCTGCGACGCCGTCCAACCGGGCGCGGCGAACAAGCGGGTGCGCAGGCCGAGGTGTTCGAGCACCCGGTCGGCGCCCATCAGCCGCAGGTTGGCCTCGTGTGCGGGCAGGGCGGCGAATTCGCCGCGACGCTTCTTGCTGGCCGCTTCGTCGAACCCGTGCAGGACAACAGCGGCCCCCGCCGCACGGCGTTTGGTCAACCACTCGACCGTGGGGATGTCACGCTCCAGCCGGTAGCCGCCTTTGAGCCGCGGGGCGACCAGCAGCGACGCCGGAATCTGCCGGGCGTCGAGCTCGGCACAGAAGTCGGCGACGTCACCCAGCGTGCGGTCCCGGATCCCCGAGATCGAGACGATCAATTGGCCAGCCATGTAAGCAGTGTGACAACGTCAGGTGTCCCGTCGGTTGCCGTGACATTGGTGCCGCCTGAACACTGCCCCTTTTCTCTCCCTGCTCTTCAGCGCGAGCGGCCGTGTTTGTACGGCGACACGCCGACCTACGTGTACAAAACGCGGCCACTCAGCAGCCACGAGCGGCACCTTCTTGCACGCAGATTGCGGCGCGTCGCCGTACAGACACGGCCGCTCAGCAGTTGTGAGCGGCACCTTCCTGCACGCAAATTGCGGCGCGTCGCCGTACAAACACGGCCGCTCGCGGGAAGTGGGGGCAGCGGGAAGTGGGGGTGGGAGGCGGGAAGGGGGGCGGCGGGAGGTGGGGTGCGCGGGAAGTGGGGGTGAGAGGCGGGAGGTGGGCGGGGCTGGCCGGAGAACTAGCCGGAGAAGAGGATGCGGGCGAGGCGTTCGGCGGTGTCGACGGGATCGGGGTCGGTGACCGCGCCGTTGAGGGTCAGCAGCGCGAAACCGTGGACCAGAGACCACGCGGCCAGCGCCGAGCCCTCGGGGTCGTTCTGGGCATTGGGATCAACCAGGGTCGCCACGCCGCCGGTGAGTTCGGCGGCCGCCTCGGCTTCGGCGGCGCGCAGGTCCGGGTCGGATGCGTCGTAGAGCATCTTGTCGAACATGACGGCGTAGTGGCCGGGGTGGTCGAGGGCGAACTGCACGTAAGCCCTTGCCGCATAGGCGAATTCCGGCTCCGCCTCAGCGAGGGCAGCCGCCAGCTGCGTGAAGCCCTCGGTCGCCAGCGCGGTGAACAACCCCCGCCGATCGGTGAAGTGGTGCGCCGGCGCCGCGTGCGATACGCCGGCCGCGCGGGCCAACTCGCGCAGCGAGATGCTGTCGGCGCCACGTTCGGCGACGAGCGCGGCCGCCTGCTCCAGGATGACGGCCTTCAGGTCGCCGTGGTGGTAGCTCTGCCTGGCCATGTCCGCATCCTATCTTGACAGTGTCAAGTTCCAGGATATCCTTCAATCTAGACGTCGACTAGATTACGGAGGCGCAGCCCATGGCCGTTCTTCTCGCTCTCGTGCTGGGCAGCCTGGCCGCACGCGTCGCCGGCTGGCTCGGGGTCGGCTACGTCGACAGCTGGCCGAGCGCCATCGCGGTCGGCTTGGCTCTGATGTTCTTCATGACCGGCGTCGCACATTTCACCCCGGGCATGCGGCGCGACATGATCGCGATCGTCCCGCCGCGGCTGCCGTCGCCGGAACGACTGGTGGCCATCACCGGCGTGCTGGAGCTGCTCGGCGCCGTCGGGCTCCTGTTCCCGCCCACGCGTGTCGCGGCCGCCATCTGCCTGTTCCTGCTGATGCTGGCCATGTTCCCCGCCAACATCTACGCCGCGCAGATGCCCGACACGCCGCCCTCCATGGCGTCGAACCTAGGCGTGCGCTCCGTCCAGGAGGTCATCTACCTGGCCGCTGCCATATTTGTCGCGGTCCGCGGTGGCTAGCACCCAGGCGTACTGGAACGCGGCTTCCTTCCAGCGTTCGTAGCGCCCACTGGTGCCGCCGTGCCCGGCCGCCATCTCGGTCTTGAGCAAGACGGGATGGTTGTCTGTCTTGGTGCTGCGCAGCGCGGCAACCCATTTCGCGGGCTCGACGTAGTACACGCGGGTGTCGTTGAGCGACGTCATCGCCAGAATCGCCGGGTAGTCCTGAGCCGTCACGTTCTCGTACGGCGTGTAGGACTTCATGTAGTCGTAGACGGCCTTGTCCGCCAACGGGTTACCCCACTCGTCCCACTCGGTGACGGTGAGCGGCAGCGACGGGTCGAGGATGGTGGTCAGCGCGTCGACGAAGGGCACCTGGGCGAGGATGCCGGCGAACAGGTGCGGCGCCATGTTGGCCACGGCACCCATCAGCAGGCCACCGGCACTGCCACCGAGCGCCACGAGATTCTCCGGCCTGGTGACGCCCGTGGCGATCAGATGCTCTGCGGCACTGATGAAGTCGGTGAAGGTGTTCTTCTTCTCCAGCAGCTTGCCGTGCTCGTACCAGCCACGCCCCAGCTCTCCGCCGCCACGCACGTGCGCGACGACGAACACCACGCCGCGGTCCAGCAGCGACAGCCGGGCGATCGAGAAACGGGGGTCCTCGCAGGACTCGTAGGCGCCGTAGCCGTACAGCAGCGCCGGCGCCGGGGTCGGTGCGCCCACGCGCTGGATGATCGACAGCGGCACCTTCGTGCCATCGGCGGCCACCGCCCAGTCCCGGCGCTCGAGGTAGTCCTCGGGCCGGTAGTCACCGAGAACCGGCTGCTCGCGCAACAGGATTCGTTCACCGGTGGCCAGGTCCAGGTCATAGATCCGCACCGGGATGACGAACGACGTCGCTCCCACCCGCAGCCGCGGCGACGACCAGTTCGGGTTGCCCGACAGGCCGACCGACATCAACTCCGACTCGAACGCGATCTCCTGGGTCTCGCCGTAGTTGCCGTCGGAATCGAAGGGCCACAGCTGGATTCGCGGCAACGCCTCCCGCCGATAGCTCACCACCAACTGGTCGGCGAACGCATCGACACCGTCGAGGCGGACGTCGTCGCGGTGCTCGATGAGCGTGCGGGCACCGTCGAGGCTCGTCAGCGGAGCATCGGACACCGGCACATCGACCAGCGTGAAGTTCTCGGCACCGTCGTTGTGCAGGATCAGGAACCGATCCTCGCCGCCGACCACCGCGTGCTCGACCGAATATTCGACGGAGTCCTTGCGCGGCAACACCACTTTGAATTCGGCCTTGGCGTCGCCCGCGTCGGCGTAACGCACCTCGGAGGTGACGGCACTGCCGGCGGCGATGAAGATGTACTTGTCACTGCGGGTGCGGCCCACGCCCACCCAGAACCGCTCGTCGGACTCGTGGTGCACCTTCTCACCGGGCAGCCCGGAGCCCAGTCGATGCCGCCAGACGGTGTCCGGCCGCCAGGCGTCGTCGACCGTGACGTAGTAGAGCGTCCGGTTGTCGGCCGCCCAGGTGCCGCCGGCGCCGATGCCGGTGATCCGGTCGTCGTACAGCTCGCCGGTGCGTAAGTCCTTGAACTTCAACGTGTATCGCTCGTCGCCCACGGTGTCGACGGAGTAGGCGAGGATGTTGGCGTCGACGCTGACGGTGGCCGCGCCGAGCGAGAAGAAGTCGTGGCCCTCGGCCTCGACGTTCTCGTCCAGCAGCACCTGCTCGCCGGGGACCTCGGTGTGCTCATCGAGCTGCGGCGGGGTCCAGTCGTCGGGATCGCTGATGGGACACCGGCAGTGCACGCTGTACTGCTTGCCCTCGAAGCTGCGGGCGTAGTACCACCAGTCGCCGCGCCGGGTCGGCACCGACAGATCGGTCTCTTTGGTGCGGGCCTTGATCTCGTCGAAGATCTTCTGCCGCAACGGTTCCAGCGGCGCGGTGATCTCCTCGGTGTAGGCGTTCTCCGCGTTCAGGAGCGCGATCACCTCGGGATCGTTCTTGTCCCGCATCCACTCGTACGGGTCGATGAACACGTCGCCGTGGTGTTCGCGGCGGTGCTCGACCTTCTTGGCGATCGGCGGGTTGCTCATGCGCCGATCCAATCGGCGAACCGGCGACCCGAAATCCGTTCGTACGCCTCGATGTATCGCGCCCGGGTGGCCTCGACGATGTCGTCGGGCAGCGGCGGCGGCGGGGTGTCGCCGCCGCGGTCCCAGCCGGAGTCTGGGCCCGTCAGCCAGTTCCGGACGAACTGCTTGTCGAAGCTGGGCTGCACCACGCCCTCGGCGTAGCCGTCCACCGGCCAGTACCGTGACGAGTCCGGAGTGAGCACCTCGTCGGCCAGCACCAGCCCACCGTCGGCGTCGACCCCGAACTCGAACTTGGTGTCCGCCAGGATAATTCCCTTGGTCAGCGCGTGCGCGGCGGCGGCGCTGTAGACCTTGAGGGTCTCGTCGCGCAGCTGCTCGGCCCGCTCGGCGCCGACCAGCTTCACGACGGCGTCGAACGCGATGTTCTCGTCGTGCGCACCGATCTCGGCCTTGGTCGCCGGCGTGAACAGCGGCTCACCGAACCGGCTGGCCTCCGTCAGGCCCTCCGGCAGCGCGATGCCGCACACCTGGCCCGTCTTGCGGTAGTCGATGAGCCCCGAACCGGTCAGGTATCCGCGCGCCACGCACTCGACCGGCATCATTTCCAGGCTGCGCACCACCAGGGCACGGCCCAGTACCTCGGCGGGGATGCGCTCGTCGTCGGCCGGGCCGGCGAGGTGGTTGGCGGTGCCCAGCTGCTCGGCCAGGTAGTCGAAGAAGAAGACGCTCATGGCGGTGAGCACGCGGCCCTTGTCCGGGATCTCGCTGTCGAGTACATAGTCGAAAGCGGAAATCCGGTCCGATGCGACGAACAGCAGGTGGTCGTCGTCGATGCGGTACAGGTCGCGAACCTTGCCGCTGGTGAGATGGCGGTAGTCGGACAAAGCTGGGCGCATCGGACCACCCTATCTGTTGGGATGGTTGGCATGAGTTCGCGCTACGTGCCCTACGCCCGCACGCCGGGCCGGCTGCTCGCCCAGTTGACCAGCGATGTCGTCGCGCTGGTGTGGTTCGCCATCTGGATCTCGGTCGGCGTCGCGGTGCACAGCGCCATCGCCACCATCGCCGACGTCGGGCGCCAGGTGCACGACGGCGCCGACGGCGTCGCCGACAGCCTGGCCTCCGCCGGCCACAACGCCGACGGCATTCCTCTGATCGGAAAGGCCTTCGGCGGTCCATTGCGCTCGGCCGGCCACGCCGCGGTCGACATCGCGGGCGCCGGTGACAGCCTGAACAGCACCGCCAGCTGGCTGGCCTGGGTGCTCGCGCTGGCGGTGGCGCTGCCGCCGATCCTCGCCGTCGCGATGCCGTGGCTGGTGCTGCGGATCAGGTTCTTCCGCCGGAAGTGGACGGCCGTGACGCTGGCGTCGACCGACGCCGGCGAACAGCTGCTGGCGTTGCGGGCGCTGGCCAACCGGCCGCTGGCAAAGCTGACCGAGGTTTCCGACGACCCGGTGACCGCGTGGCGCACCCACGACACCGTCGCGATCCGGAAGTTGGCGGCGTTGGAGCTGCGGTCGGCCGGTCTACGGCCGGCCCGGCCGACGTCGGCCTAACGGATGACGTCGACGGTTGGTGGGCGTTTGCTCTTGCATTGCAGCTGAGTCGTTGCTTCACTGGTAAGCCGTCGGCAACATACTTCAGGGCTTCTCTGGCTGATCGCTCCAGCAGCGCGGGCACCGCCGGACCGCGAATTCCTGCGCTGCCGATCGCTGTGCCGATATCGCTCCAGCAACCGGGCAAATCTTCAATTTCGGCGCCCCACCCATCCAACTGAAACCTGGCAACGAATACCAGGGTGTCGTGCTCGTGAACCGTGCGGGCACCACATACGTGTACAGGGCACAGCACCTCCCAACGAGCCGTCGACGTCGCCGGCTCGAGCAGGTGTGCGCGCGATCAGCATTCTCAGGCCGCCGGCCTGGAGAGGAAGCCATGGCAGAAAAACTCAAACCGCATTTTGCGGACGTCCAGGCGCATTACGACCTGTCAGATGATTTCTTCAGACTGTTTCTGGATCCGAGCCGGACCTACAGTTGTGCATATTTCGAGCGCGACGACATGACGCTGGAACAGGCCCAATTGGCGAAGATCGACCTCGCGTTGGGCAAGCTGGGCCTCGAACCCGGCATCACACTGCTCGACGTCGGCTGCGGCTGGGGCGCGACGATGCGGCGCGCGATCGAAAAGTACGACGTCAACGTCGTCGGGCTGACCCTGTCGAAAAACCAAGCCGCATATGTCAATCATGTGCTCGACGGCGTGGACACCACGCGTTCGCGCCGCGTGTACCTCGAAGGCTGGGAACAGTTCGACGAAACGGTCGACCGCATCGTGTCTATCGGCGCGTTCGAGCATTTCGGTCACGACCGTTATCCGGCGTTCTTTCAGATGGCCTATGACGCGTTGCCGTCCGATGGCGTCATGCTGCTGCACACCATTTGCGGCATCGACCCGCGCCGGGCCGCGGAAATGGGCATTCCGTTGACGTTCGCGTTGGCCAGATTTGTGAAGTTCATCGTGACCGAGATCTTCCCCGGTGGCCGTCTGCCGTCCATCGAGATGGTTGAAAACCTCTCCACCGCAGCCGGATTCCGCGTCACCCGCGTGCAGTCACTGCAGCCGCACTATGCGAAAACCCTCGACCACTGGGCCGAGGCACTGGAGGCGCACCGCGACGAGGCCATCGCGATCCAGTCGGTGGAGGTCTACGACCGGTACATGAAATATCTGACCGGTTGCGCCGACATGTTCCACCGTCGCCAGGTGGACGTCAATCAATTCACCCTGCAGAAGTAGCAGACCACCCACAGCCTGTCACCAGACCGCAATCACACAGACGCGGCGTTGCGCCGCGTTGGAAAGCACGGATCCATGCCTGCTGGTTCCCAAGAAGAAATGCGTCCACATTTCGAAGAGATTCAAGCCCACTACGACCTGTCGGACGATTTCTTCGCCCTATTCCAAGACCCGTCGCGCACCTACAGCTGCGCGTACTTCGAGCCTCCGACCCTGACCCTTGAGGAAGCGCAGCTCGCCAAGATCGATCTCAACCTCGACAAACTCGACCTGAAACCGGGAATGACGTTGTTGGACATCGGTTGTGGCTGGGGCGCGACCGCTAGACGAGCAGTCGAGAAGTACGACGTCAACGTCATCGGATTGACGCTGTCGAAGAACCAGAGGGCGTTCACACAACAACTTCTGGACGGCATCGACAGCGACCGGACCCGCCGGGTCCTCCTGCAGGGCTGGGAACAATTCGACGAGCCCGTCGACCGGATCGTGTCCATCGAGGCCTTCGAGCACTTCGGTTTCGAGCGCTATCCGGATTTCTTCAAGAAGTGTTTCGACATCCTTCCCGCCGACGGCCGGATGACCATCCAGAGCAGCGTCGGCTTCCATCCGTATCAGTTGAACGCGGACGGCAAGAAGGTCACCTTCGAGACCGCGCGCTTCATCAAATTCATCGTCACCGAAATCTTCCCGGGCGGTCGGATTCCGACGACGGACATGATGGTCGAACACGGCGAACGGGCCGGTTTCGTTGTCCCCGAGGCCATCTCCCTACGGCCGCACTACATCCGGACGCTCAAGACGTGGGGCGACGCGCTGGAGTCCAACCACAGCGAGGCGGTGGAAATCCAATCCGAGGAGGTCTACCAGCGCTTCATGAGGTATCTGCGCGGGTGTGAACGGTACTTCACCGAAGGCCTGCTCGACGTCACGCTCGCCAGTTATCACAAGCGCAGCGCCTAGGTAAACGTGCGACCGGCCCGGGCGGGCCGGTCGCACGTTTAATGCGTTGCCCCTCAGCTCTTTTGCTAATACCTAGGATTCGGTACCCGGCCCTGCAACATGCGGCAGGGCGCCGGGGTCGGACCATTGCTCCCAGAACAGCAGCCTCGCCCGCACCGATGGATTGCTGACAGCATCGAGCGTGCGCACCCCGGCAGCCGCGATCGCAGGCACACCGACCAGCCGGTGGAACCATCGACCGCGGCGATACTCCTTGCCCCATGCCGCTTCCACCCGCTGGGTGTAGTTGGTGAAATCGTCTGGCCCACCGTTGGTCAGCGCCGCGATTGCGCATTCGCCGGCCGCCAGTCCGGATTGCAACCCCTTGGAGATTCCTGCGCCTGAAGCCGGCCGCGCCGCGCCGAGCGCGTCGCCGGCGAACAGGACACCGGGTCGCCACGGCGGCCACGCCGTGAATCCCATCGGTAGCCGCCACGCCCGTACGGCCTTCGCTTTCATCAACTCGCCGATCGACGGTAGCTGCCACTCTTGGGGTAGTCCCGCCAGGAACTCACCCAACAATTGCGTCGCGTTGATCTGCTGCCACTTCTTGTAGCTGTTCACATACCCGAGACCGATGTTCACCCGGCCCCCGCCGAGTGGGAAAACCCAGCCATAACCCGGCAGCTGATCGCCACGGAATCTCAGTTGTAGGTGCACATCGAGCGAGTCGACATCCGGTCGACTGGCGGACATCTCGGCCCGGATCGCGATCGCGGCGTAACCGTTGTGCTGCGAGACGAGATTCAGGGCCCGCTTGATCGGCGAATGGGCGCCGTCTGCGGCAATCACCGCATCAGCTGCGACCCGTTCGCCGCTTTTGAGCACCACTCCTGCCACGCGCCCACCGTCATCGAGAATCGGTCCGGCGACCTCGGTGCCGCGGCGCACCTCGGCACCGCAGAACTCGGCCCGGTCGAGCAGCATCAAGTCGAGATCCAGTCGGCGCGCCACGTGGCCGTGATCAGGCATCCCTGGGCGGTCCGGGAATGCCAGGTCCCAGCGACTCGGACTGTAGACCGTGGCTCGATTCACGCGGTGGAACTTCGCGACCTGCTCAGCGAGTCCCATCTTCTGGATGTAGCTGACGGCCCGCGGTGTCAGGCCATCACCACACGGCTTGTCTCGGGGGAACTCAGCCTTGTCCAGCAACAGCACGCGAGCCCCGGCCTGCGTCGCCTGCCATGCGGCCGCCGACCCTGCCGGACCGCCGCCCACGATCGCCACGTCAAATCGCTGCGTCATCTGGTTTCACTCTCGTCCGAACGCCCGAGCCACCACGCTGCGGGTCACAGAAGGGATTCGGAGTCAGGGGCGGCCCGGATGGGTGTGGCAGCGAATTCGGTGTCTTCGGGTACACGAGTCTGGCCGCTCCTCCCCTTCAGTCGAATCACGTTGGCGGACAATCCTGATTCCATCTGCCCGCAGACCCATCCAAAAGCGCCGGGGCTCCGAATCAGTAAACAAAGAACAAACCACGGCGGCAGTCGTCCGTACTGAGGAGACCTCGATGCAACACCCTCGCTATCCACACATCGCGGCCGCCGGCCTGTCGATTGCCGCCGTCATCGGCCTATCAGCGTGTTCGGACGCCGGCACCAAGTCGGCATCCTCAGCTGCGCCGAGTACGAACATGGCTTCTATGCCAAGTGCTGCCTCGGCAGCGACATCGGCCCCACCCGATACGGCACTCGTGGGCACTGGTTGCCAGG
Organism: Mycobacterium sp. SMC-17; assembly: GCF_045310915.1. Taxonomy (NCBI): domain Bacteria; kingdom Bacillati; phylum Actinomycetota; class Actinomycetes; order Mycobacteriales; family Mycobacteriaceae; genus Mycobacterium; species Mycobacterium sp. SMC-17. Next base: position 47,283 of record NZ_JBJIAK010000028.1, read on the forward strand.
CTTACGCACAGCAGGTCCCCACCGGGCCGGGTTCGGTCGCCGGGATGGGGTTGCACCCGGTCGCGACGGCAGCCTCCGACAATCCGATGCTGACCACGCTGACGGCGGCGCTGTCGGGCAAGCTGAACCCAAACGTCAACCTGGTCGCGACTCTGAACAACGGCGAATACACCGTTTTCGCGCCCACCGATGATGCCTTCAAGAAGCTGCCGGCAGCGACTCTGGACTCACTCAAGACGGACTCCGCCACCCTGACCAGGATCCTCACGTATCACGTAGTGCAAGGCCAACTCTCGCCTGCGGCGGTGGCCGGAATCCACACCACCCTCGAGAGCTCGCCGGTGAACGTCACCGGCGTCGGCGCAGGTCTGAAAGTCAATGACGCCGCGCTCGTGTGCGGTGGGGTCAAGACCGCGAATGCCACGGTGTACATGATCGATTCGGTCCTGATGCCGCCGACCTGACGCAATCACACCGCGATTCGGTACTGATCAGGCGAAGTCGCCGACGTCAAGCCGGTATCCGTTGCACTTCAAGGCTTTTCATAAGCGACCGATTCCAGTCCAACCGCCAGGAAGGAACCTCATGGCGCAGAAACTTCAACCCCATTTCGCGGACGTTCAAGCCCACTACGACCTGTCCGACGACTTCTTCAGGCTGTTCCTGGATTCCAGCCAGACCTACAGCTGCGCATACTTCGAGCGCGACGACATGACGCTCGAACAAGCCCAAACAGCCAAGATCGACCTCGCCCTCGGAAAACTCGGCCTCACACCGGGAATGACGCTGCTCGACGTCGGCTGCGGCTGGGGTGCCACCATGTGCCGCGCCATCGAGAAGTACGACGTGAACGTCATCGGCCTCACCTTGTCCAGAAACCAGGCCACCCACGTCGAGCGGCTCTTCGACGACATGGACACCACCCGCTCCCGTCGCGTCCTCCTCGGAGGCTGGGAACAATACGACGGAACAGTCGACCGTATCGTGTCGATCGGCGCCTTCGAACATTTCGGTCACGAACGCTATCCCGCGTTCTTCCAGATGGCGTACGACGCCCTCCCGCCCGACGGCGTCATGCTGTTGCACACCATCTGCACCACCGATCCGCGTTACACGAACCTGCCCGTGACGATTGACCTCCTGCGGTTCGTCAAGTTCATCATGACCGAGATTTTCCCGGGCGGCCGGCTGCCGTCCGCCCCGATGGTCCGTCAGCACGCCGCCGCGGCCGGATTCAAGGTGACTCGTGTCCAGTCATTGCAGCCGCACTACGCGAAAACCCTCGACCTCTGGGCCGAAGCCCTGGAATCACACCGCGACGAAGCCATCGCAGTGCAATCGGTCGAGGTCTACGACCGGTACATGAAATACCTGACCGGGTGTGCGAAGTTGTTCCGGCTGCGCCAGGTCGACGTCAATCAATTCACCCTCGAAAAGTAGTGATTTGTGCACGATTTTCCGCGCCACCCGCGGATTTTCGTGCACAAATCACGACAGGGAGACCCAGAGGTGCCGGAGTCCGGTGTGCCGGTTGCTGCGGGTCCATTCCGGCGGCTCGACGACCCGGATGTCCGGGAACCGGGCGAGCATCTCCTCGAACAGCACCCGCAGCTCCAGACGGGCCAGGTTGGCCCCGAGGCAGTAGTGCAGGCCCTGCCCGAATCCCAAGTGCGGGTTGGGTTTCCGTGTCACGTCGAAAGTCATGGGGTCGGCGAACACCAGCTCGTCGCGGTTGGCCGAACCTTCCCAGACGACCACCTTCTGCCCCGCCTCGATGTCGCAGCCGCCGAGCGACACGGCCCGCGTGGCGGTGCGCCGCTTCGACGGCGACGGCGACGTCCAGCGCACCATCTCCTCGATCGCCGACGGCAGCAGCGACAGGTCGGCGCGCAACCGCGCCAGCTGAGATGGGTTCTCGCACAACGCCAACAGTCCGCCGGCCACCGCGTTCCGGGTGGTCTCGGCACCCGCGCTGAAAAGCAGGTTGAAGAACAGGTACACCTCTAGGTCCGACACGCCCTCGGCGTTGGCCACCACCGACAGCATGTCGTCGGTCGGTTCGGCGCGCTTGGCGGCGATCAGCTCCATGCCGAAGTTGTACATCCGGGAACCGGCTTCCTCCACGGACAACCGGGTGATGGCGGCCTTGCGCGAGCCGCCGAAATCGAAGCTCGGCTCGATGGCCTCGAAAAGCCAATGCCGTTGCGACTCAGGGATACCCATCAGTATGCAGATCATCTGCATGGGCAGCTCGGCGGCGATGTCGACCAGGAAGTCGAACGGAACCCCCGGCGCCACCGCGTCCAGCAGCGCCCGGCTGCGCGCGCGTAGGTCGTCCTCGACCCGCGCGATCATCCGCGGCGTCAGCCCCGACGACACCAGCCGCCGGATCTCCGCGTGCCGCGGGTCGTCCATCATGTTCAGCACCTGGCCGGCGATCGACAGGTCCTGGATCAGAGTCCCGCCGAACGGCCGGGCACCGCCCGTCACCGACGAGTACGTCACCGGATCACGCAGCACCGCAAGTGTTTCCGCGTGGGTGGCGACGGACCAGAAGCCCTCGCCGTCGGGGGTGTTCTCGGTCGGCTCGTGCCAGTACACGGGAGCTTCCGCGCGGTGCCGCGCGAACAACTCGTGCGGGAAGCCCGACGCGAAGTTGTCGAGATCGGTCAGGTCAACCCCGGCCAAGCTTCCCGCCAAGGTCACAGGATGGCGCCCGAGGTGTACTTGGCGGCCTCCGGGTACTGCGCCACCAGGCGGTCCACCGCGGCGACGACGGCGTCGACCTGGTCGCCGGCCGCACCGCTGAACGCCTGCTTGTCGGCCAGTGCCGCGTCGAGCTCGACACGGTCCAGCGGCAGTCGCGGATCGGCGGCCAGCCGGTCCAGAAGGTCGGGCTCCAAACCCTTTTCGCGCATCGCGAGCGCGACGGCGACGGCGTGCTCCTTGATGACCTCGTGCGCGGTCTCGCGGCCGACTCCGGCGCGCACCGCGGCGATGAGGATGCGGGTCGTCGCCAGGAATGGCAGGTAGCGGTCCAGCTCGCGCTGGATCACCGCGGGGTAGGCGCCGAACTCGTCGAGCACCGTCAGGAACGTCTCGGTCTGGCCGTCGATCGCGAAGAACGCGTCAGGCAGCGCGACGCGGCGCACCACCGAACAGAAAACGTCGCCCTCATTCCATTGCGCCCCAGCCAGTTCCGCGGCCATGGAGCCGTAGCCGCGCAACACGACCTGCAGGCCGTTGACGCGCTCGCACGAGCGGGTGTTCATCTTGTGCGGCATGGCCGACGAGCCGACCTGCCCGGGCGCGAAGCCCTCGGTGGCCAGTTCGTGGCCGGCCATCAGCCGGATGGTGTGCGCGAACGACGACGGGCCGGCGCCCAACTGCACCAGCGCGGACAGCACGTCGTGGTCCAGCGACCGCGGGTACACCTGCCCGACGGAGGTGAAAACCTCGGTGAATCCCAGGAATTCGGCAACCCGGCGCTCCAGGTCGGCCAGGCGGGACGCGTCACCGTCGAACAGGTCCAGCATGTCCTGCGCGGTACCCATCGGGCCCTTGATGCCGCGCAGCGGGTACCGGTCGATCAGCTCCCGCAGCCGGTTCAGCGCGATCAGCGTCTCCTCGGCGGCCGAGGCGAACCGCTTGCCCAGGGTGGTGGCCTGCGCTGCCACGTTGTGCGAGCGGCCGGCCATCACCAGGTCGCGGTACAGCGCGGCGCGCTCGGCGAGCCGGGCCACCACCGCGACACCGTGCGAGAACACCAGTTCCAGCGACTGCCGGATCTGCAGCTGCTCGACGTTCTCGGTGAGGTCGCGGCTCGTCATCCCCTTGTGGACGTGCTCGTGGCCGGCCAGCGCGTTGAACTCCTCGATACGCGCCTTGACGTCGTGCCGGGTGACGCGCTCTCGCGCGGCGATGGAACCCGGGTCGACCTGCTCCAGCACCCGCTCGTAGTCCTCGACGACGCCGGCCGGCACGGCCACGCCCAGTTCGGACTGCGCGCGCAGCACGGCCAGCCACAGCCGGCGTTCGGCGACGATTTTGTTCTCCGGGGACCAGATGGCCACCATCTCGTCGCTGGCGTAACGATTGGCCAGCACGTTGGGGATGCTCACGGAACTACAGCCTACTAAGCCCGCTTACAGGGCGACCCGGCGTTCCTGGTCGAAAGGGGCCAAGACGTCGATGACGTCCACGAGCGTCGCCCGAGCCGTCGCACGCGGACCGTCGCCGTCGCTCACCATCGAGGCGACCACTGCCCCGTCCACGGCGCAGACCAGGGCCGTCAGCAGTTCGGCGCGCACCGAGCGCCCGGACCGTTCCACCACCTCGACGACGGCTTCGGACCGCTGCTTGAGGATGCGTCGCTGCACGTCGCGCAGCCCGGGCTGGCGGGCGCAGGCGATGTAGCGCTCATAGCGGGAGATCAACTGGTCGGACGCGCGGTTACCGTCGCCGACCAGCAGGTCAACCAGCAGGTCCGCTGTCGCGTCCGCGCCGCGGCGGCGCCGCGACAGCGCCGAGACGCGCATGCGCAGCTGCTGGGATTCCGATTCTCCGACGTGCTCGACCGCCTTTTCGATGAGGTCGTCGAGGGACGAGAAGTAGTACGTCGTGGAGGCCAGCGGCAGCCCGGCCCGCTGCGCCACGGCGCGGTGCCGGACGGCGTCGAAGCCGCCCTCACACAGCAGCTCGGCAGCCGCGCTGACCAGCGCATACCGTCGCCGTTCCCCCTTCGGGGTGACTGCTGTCATCACCCTGTAAATGCTGCCAGGAATGGTCACGCGGCGATCACGATTTCACGTAATCCATTAGGCAACGCTCAGAAATGCCGATGGCATGATGACGGCCATGGCAGAGCTGAGCCGACGCGCCGTCCTCCGTCTCGGAGCCGGCGCCGCCGCAGGGGCCGCCGGCGCGTTCGCGCTGGGGTCGACGTCCAACCGCCCGACCGTCACCGCGCCCCCGGTGACCATGACGAGCGTCGGGGCGCCCCTCGCGCCACCGCCGACCGTCGCGGATCCGGCACCCACCTACGTGACCGGTTCGTTCGTCTCGCAGGCGCGCGGCGGCATCTCCACCAACTGGGCCATCGCCCGCCCGCCGGGCCAGACCGCGCCGCTGCGGCCCGTGATCGCGCTTCACGGCAAAGGCAGCGACGCCGCGACGGTGATGGCCGGCGGTGTCGAGCAGGGGCTGGCGCAGGCCGTGGTCGCAGGACTGCCGCCGTTCGCGGTGGTGGCCGTCGACGGCGGCGGTGGGTACTGGCACAAACGGGCGTCCGGGGAGGATTCGGGCGCCATGGTGCTCGACGAGCTGATCCCGATGCTGGCCTCGGAGGGCCTCGACACTTCGCGGGTGGGTTTCCTCGGCTGGTCGATGGGCGGCTACGGCGCGCTGCTGCTGGGGGCCCGACTGGGCGCGGCCCGCACCGCGGCGATCTGCGCCGTCAGCCCGGCGTTGTGGACGTCATCGGGCGCGACGGCCCCGGGCGCGTTCGACGGTGCGGCCGATTACGCGGCCAACTCGGTGTGGGGCCTGCCCGGGTTGGCCGGTATCCCGATCCGGATCGACTGCGGTGACAGCGACCCGTTCTACTCGGCGACCAAGCAGTTCATCGCGCAGCTGCCGAACGGCGCTGCGGGCGGCTTCTCCCCCGGCGGGCATGACGCGTCGTTCTGGAGCGCGCAGCTGCCGGCCGAGATTTCCTGGCTCGCCCCGCTCCTCGTCCGGTGATTTGTGCACGATTTTCCGCGCGTACCGCGGTGTGGTGTCTCGGGACATCGCTGACACTTATGTCTCGGGACATCGCTGACAGTCAGTGTGCGGGTTTGGGTGCGCGGGTGCGGTAGGTTCGCGTGGTTTTGTCGCCGGGCTGGTAGCGGCGGGTTGGGTCGGCGGTGAGTTCGCGGATCAAGGTGGTGCCGCTGAAGATGGCGATGTGGTCGCCGTCGCGGATGCAGTCGCAGTGGTGCCCAGCCCAGTACCGGCCGACGTTGATGACGTAGGGCGGCACGAACACCCGACCTGTGGTGTCGTTGACGGTGCCGGTGGTGACGAACACCGGGGCCGGCAAGGGCCGGTCGGCGGGGCGGGCGCGTTCGGTGGCGGCGAAAGCCTCTGCGGGAGTGGCTCCGCCGAGTGCTCGGTGTGGTCGTTGGTGGTTGTAGAAGTGTCGGAACGCCTCGAGTAGATCGTTGAGATCAGCGACCGTGTCCGGGGTGGGGTGCGCGTGGAGCCACTTTTTGAGGGTCTGCCAGAACCGCTCGATCTTGCCGCAGGTCTGCGGGTGATAGGGGGCGGAGTTGATCGTTTTGACTCCCAGGGCGCGTAGGTTGGCCTCGAACGTCGTTTCAAACCCGAGCCGCCGCCCGGTGTACATCAGTCCGTTGTCCGACAACGACATTGACGGAATCCCACACTCATCGATACCGGCCAGCACCACCGACCACACCAACTCACCGGTGCCGGGCCCGGCCGCGGCGGCCGACCCGACCAGGTAGCGAGAATGATCATCGAGACAGCCCGCGATGGCCACTGCGGTGCCGTCGGTCAGTGCCCATTCGGTCCAGTCCGATTGCCAGCAGTCGTTCGGGCGATCAAAGACAAACCGTTTGGTCGCTGACTTGGGGCGTTTACGCGGCTGCGGGGTGATCGCACCATGGCGCGTCAGGATCCGCCAGATCGTGGCCGGTGCAGGCACATCAGCATGGCCCTCACGCTGCAGGGTCCAGTGGATGGAGTGCGCGCCGTGATCCCGGCCGGCCTCCAACAGTTCTTTGCGGCGGCGCAGCACCAGCTCCTCGACCGCGGCCGCGGTCTGTCCGGGACACGACATCGGCCGACGTGACCGCTGTTCGAGTCCGGCCAGCCCCAGCTGCCCGAACCGTTTTCGCCACTTGTAGAACGTCTGCCGACTGATCTGCTGATCCCGGCAGAACGCCGCCACATTCTCGACCTGCCCGGCCAACGCCGTCGCGGCACGAATATCCATCGCCGTCACCTTCTGGGCCATGAACCACGATGGGTCCACAACCTCACTCAGGTGTCAGCGATGTCCCGAGACATCCATGTGTCAGCGATGTCCCGAAACAGAACACCGCGCGTACCGCGGAAAATCGTGCACAAATCCCTAGAGGGAGATGCGGCCTTCGGCTGCGGCGAGGCCGATGTCGGTGCGGAAGTGGCTGCCCGGCAAGCGGATCGACTCGATGATCCGGTACGCCTCGGCCCGCGCGGCCGCCAGATCCGCACCGGTACCGACCACCGACAGCACCCGGCCGCCGGAGGAGACGACGCTGCCGTCGTCACGGCGGGTGGTGCCTGCGTGCAGCACGCCTGCCGTCTCCGATCCGGTGATGACGTCGCCGACGCGGGGGCGGCCCGGGTAGTTCTCGGCGGCGACGACGACCGTCACGGCCGATCCGTCCTGCCACTGCAGCGGGCCGACGGAGTCCAGGGTCCCGGTGGCGGCGGCGTTCAGCAGCGTGCCGAGCGGGGTCTGCAGCAGCGCCAGGACCGCCTGAGTCTCGGGATCGCCGAAGCGGCAGTTGAATTCGACGACGGCCGGGCCGTTCGAGGTGATGGCCAGGCCCGCGTACAGCAGGCCCGAGAAGGAGCTGTCGCGCCGGACCAGTTCCGCGGCAACGGGTTTGACGACCTCGTCGACGATCTGGTCGACGACCGCGGCGGGCAGCCACGGCAGCGGCGTGTAGGCGCCCATGCCACCGGTGTTGGGTCCGCTGTCGTTGTCGCCGACGCGCTTGAAGTCCTGCGCGGGCAGCAGCGGCACCACGGTCTCGCCGTCGACGACGCAGAACAGCGACACCTCGGGCCCGTCGAGGAACGACTCGAGCAGCACGGGGTGGCCGGATTCGAGCAGTTCGGCGGCGTGCGCGCGGGCGGCCTCCCGGTCGGCGGAGACGACGACGCCCTTGCCGGCGGCCAGACCGTCGTCCTTGACGACCCAGGCCTGCTGGCCCGCGGGCGGACCGAAGCGGTCCAGCGCGGCATCGAGGTGGGCGGGGTTGTCGACGATCTCGCTCGTCGCGGTGCGAACGCCGGCGGCGGACATGACGTCCTTGGCGAACGCCTTCGAGCCTTCGATGCGGGCGGCATCCTTGGACGGCCCGAAGGTGGCGATACCGGCCGCCCGCAACGCGTCGGCCACGCCGAGCACCAGCGGCACCTCGGGCCCGATCACGACCAGGTCGGCGGTCAGCTTCTTGGCCAGCGCGACGACGTCGTCGGCGGCGGTGATGTCGACGTCGTGCTGCTCGGCGACGGCGGAGGTACCGGCGTTGCCGGGAGCGACGGCCAGGAAGTCCACCTGGGGGTCGCGGCTCAGGGCGAGCAGCAGGGCATGTTCACGGGCACCAGAGCCGATCACGAGGACGCGCACAGCCACACCCTAGTAGCTGGTCGGCTCGTCCTAAACTGGGCAGGCCCGACGCACGCGAGGAGGTCCGCACCGGTGGAGCCGCTGGATGCCTTCCTGCTGATGTGGGAGCGGGCGCGCGCCACCTTCGGCGAGGGCATTCCGCACGACCGCTCCGAGTTCGACAAGAGCGAGCAGCTACGCGAACTGCAGGATCAGGTGAAGGCCGCGGGTCCCGGTTCGCACTGGACCGGCGGTGCGGCCGACCGCTACGCCGACGCCAACGCCAAGCACGCCCAGGCCCTCGGCCGGCTGGCCGAACTCGACAAGCGTGTGGGCGACGAACTCGAGCGGTCCGCGGACGTGGTCAACGGCGGACGCCGCGAACTCGATGCGCTCAAGCGGTGGGTGACGGACCTCGCCGACGAATCGAAGAAGACGCCCACCGCCGCCGCCGACCACGCGTTGTGGTCGGCGATCGGCAAGGCCAGCGGCGACATCGCCGACATCATCCAGCGCTCCCACACCGACCTGTCGGGAGTCGCCGGCCGCATCCAGAGCCTCGACAGCGAGTTCGACGACTTCTGAGTGACGCCCTACACCACCGTCAACGGCAGGGACTTGCGTTCCTCGAAAACCCACGCCGCCCCGCTGCTGACCTTGCACACCGAGACCTCACCGAGTTCCTTTGCCGGGGTATCGGTTTCGATGAACCTGACGGCCCAGTCGGCGGCGTCACCCGACACCTCGGCGCGCAACAGCGGATTGACGGCCGTCGCGATGGCCTGCAGCGGCAGATTCGACTCCGGGGACACCAACGTGATCCACGCACCGTCCTCATGGGCGGGTGACGGGTGCACATGCGCCTCGTCGCCCGAAACATCAACGGAGACATAGGCGGCCGGGTTGAGCAGCGGATGCAGCTCCAGTACCCGCAGGGCACCGGCGGCGGTGTTCGGCAGGTCCAGCACCTTCCGGATGCGTTCGGCCGCGACGCCGGAGATACCGATCAGGGACTTGGTCCGGATGGACCGTTCCTTCTCGGCGTCGCCGCTGCAACGGGCCCGCACGGCCAGCGCGAATGACAGCACCAGCAGGTGCATCTGCAGACACACCTCGTCGGCGATGCGCACCAGCGCCGAGTGCGAGAACTCCGCGAAGTCGACGTCGCTCACCAGCGGGCCGGAGTAGTCGGCCTGGCCTTCGTCCGCGGGATCGATGTCGTCGAGCTCGCAGCGGTAGGCGTTTGTCGCACCGATGATGTCGAGCTGCGGGATGAAGCCGACCTCCGGGTACGACTCGTCGATGATGACGGTCCAGGCGCAGGCCGGCGTCCGACCTGCCGGGACGCGCGGCGGCCGGTGGATGGGCCGCACCTGGCAGCGGCGGTTGGTGGCCAGAGCTGTCGCGTCGAACGTCGGGTCCTCGATGTCGTGGCACATGCCGCGCACATAGTCGGGACCCATGGGCTCGACGTCCATGAGGGCACCGCAGTGGTCGAGGTGGAATTCACCGTGCCAGCGGTCATGCACGGTGTACCGGAAATCCATGAACTGCGGCGGCGCACCGATGTCGAGCTGCAGGCCCTTGAAGATCGTGATGACGTCCACGCCTTCGTATTTCAGCGCCTTCTGCATGCGCTTGGTGTAGAGAGGGCTGGACCCGGCCCACTCCTCGATGGCGACCTGCAGCATCTCCTCACGACCGAATTCGACGATGCACCAGGCCATTCCGGCGCGGTCGATCAGCTGGCCGATGAGCAGCAGCTCCGGCACCAGCGCCGCGAGCTCAGCACGCGACAGCGCCGCGTACCTACTTGTCATCGAGCTCGCTCCCCGTGTTCATCTTGACCGCGGCGTTGACGTTGGCCTTGCGATCCTCCGCCACGCCTTTCTCGGCCGCCTTACGCCGCCTCGCGACCACCTTGGACACGGCGCCGTTGAACGCCGAGCCGAGCGGGAAGCCGAGGTACTGGGTCAGGAAGATGCCGATGTCCTTGAGCTCGGCCTCGGTGAATTCCTCGTTGAGCAAGGCGGCGTTGATCTGGATCTCGGCCAGGTCCTGCGAGCCGACGGCGGTGACGCACGTGAACGTCATCAGCCGCTTCTCCCGCATGGACAGTCCGGGCTTGCTCCAGATGGTGCCGAACAGGTGATCCACGGTGAGGTCGAAGTAGGGGTCACCCTCGATGTTGGGCATCTCCCAGCCGTAGACCTCGTTCATCTTCGCCAGGCCCTTGGCGCGCAGCTCGTCCATCATGACTCCTTCGGATGCGGTACGCCGAGGCCCTCGGCGATGTTGGCCAGGGCCAGCTCGGCAAGCGGAAGGTCCACTCCCACAGCCGAACCCAGCCCGAGTGCCAGCGCCAGATCCTTCTCCGCCAGCCCGCGGGTGTGGACGAACATGTTGTAGAGGAAGTGGTCGGGCGCCAGCGGCTTGGTGTCGTCGCGCGCCATGATGGCGCCGGGACCGCCCGACTGCGCGTCACTGTGCCGGACGACGCGGCCCAGCTTCTGCAGGTCGATGCCCGAGGCCTCGGCCAGCTTCTGCGCCTCGCACGCGGCGGCGAAACCGATGAACGTCAGCATGTTCCGCGCCAGCTTCATCTTGGTACCCGCGCCCGGCTCGCCGGCGCGCACCACCAGCGACGCCCACTGCTTGAAAACGGGCTTGACCTTGTCGTAGGCCTCGTCGTCGGCGCCGACCATCACGGCCAGCTCACCCTGGCTCGCGGCATGGGCGCCGCCGCTCACCGGAGCGTCGACGACGTGAATGCCCTTGGGCCGCAACTGCTCAGCCAGCTCGACCGCCGTCGTCGGCTCGATCGTGGAGTGGATCGCGATCACGGTGCCGGGCCCGGCGTGCTCGGCCAACTGGGCCACGACGTCACGGACCTGCTCGTCGTTGAGCACCGTCACGCTGATGACATCGGCCTTGGCGACCTCGGCGACGCTGTCGGCCAGGGTGGCGCCGAGTTCGGCGAACGGCGCCATGGCCTCGGCGCGCATGTCGAAAACGATGAGTCCACCGGGCCATTCGGCCAGCCGCTTGGCCATCGGCGCGCCCTGGTTGCCCAGGCCGATATAGCCCAGTTTCACCTCAGAACTCATGACCGGATGATCTGTCCGCCGTCGACGTTGAAGATCTGTCCGGTGATCCAGCTGGCCTCGTCGGACAGCAGGAACAGGCACATGCCGGCAAGATCTTCGGGCGTGCCCATCCGCGCCAGCGGCAGGGTCTGGACGATCTGCTTGACGATGGCCTGCGGCGTGGTGCTGCGGTTGGCCTCGGTGTCGATGGGTCCCGGCGCGATCGCATTGATCCGGATGTTGCGCCAGCCCAGCTCACGGGACAGCTGCTGCGTCAGACCATTGACACCGACCTTCGCCAGACCGTAGAAGTTGGCGTAAACCCATGCCGCGGTGGACGACTGGTTGACGATGGCCCCGCCGCCCCGCTTCTCCATGTGGGGGAAAACCGCGCGGGTACACACCAGCGCCCCGTCGAGGTTGACGCTCATGAACTTGCGGTAGTACTCCCAGTCGACGGTCAGCAGCCCGTCGAGCTTCATGCCACCGAAGATCGCGGCGTTGTTCACCAGGTAATCGATGCCGCCGAACTCCGCCACGGCCTGGGCGGCCATGTCGTTGGCCGAATCGATATCCGACACGTCGACCCGCACGGCCAGCGCCTTGCCGCCGTCGGCCTTGATGCCGGCGGCCACCTTCTCCGCGCCCTCGACGTTGATGTCGGCGATGACAACGGCGGCGCCCTCGCGGGCCAGCGACTCGGCGTACACCTGGCCGATGCCGCCGCCCGCGCCGGTCACGATCGCGACCTTGTTCTCGAACCTGCTCATGATGTCCTCTCGTCTACTTCGTGTGAGCCAATGGTTTTGGGACGCCGACGCCTACGTGGCCAGCGTGGCGATGCACTTGGTCTCCAGGTATTCCTCGAACCCGGCGACGCCCATCTCCCGCCCGTTGCCGGACTGCTTGTAACCGCCGAACGGTGCGTCGGCGGAGTACCAGACACCGCCGTTGACGTTGACGGTGCCGACCCGCAGCCGCGCCGCCACGCCGGCCGCCCGCTGCGGGTCGGCCGAGAACACCGTGCCGGACAGTCCGTACGGCGAGTCGTTGGCGATGCGGACGGCGTCGTCGTCGCCGTCGTGCGCGATGACGGTCAGCACGGGCCCGAAGATCTCCTCGCGGGCGACGCGCGCCGAATTGTCCAGGCCGGCAATGACGGTCGGCTCGATGAAGAAGCCCTTGTCGCGGTCGGCCGGCCGGCCACCACCACAGGCGAACGTGCCACCTTCTTGGAGGGCGAGGTCGAGGTAGCCCTGTACCCGGTCCCGCTGGCGGGCCGAGATCACGGGGCCGCAGACGGTGCGCGGGCTGGACGGATCACCGGGCTTGATGCCGCCCATCGTGCCGGCGGCAGCCGCGACGGCCTCGTCGTAGCGGGCCCGCGGCACCACGAGCCGGGTGGTGATCGCGCACCCCTGGCCGGCGTGCATCGACGCCGTGAACGCGGCCATCGCGCAGGCGGCGGCGACATCGGCATCCTCGAGCACCAGGAATGCCGACTTACCGCCGAGTTCCAGGAACACCTTCTTGATGGTTTCGGCGGCGTCGGTCATCACGGCCCGGCCGGTCACGGTCGAGCCGGTGAACGAAACCATGTCCACGTCAGCGTGTTTCGACAACATGGCGCCGACCCTGTGGTCCCGGGAGGTGACGATGTTGATGGTGCCCGCCGGGAAATCGGTGTGCTGGGTGATCAGTTCGCCGAGCACTGCGGCGGCCCACGGGGTGTCAGGTGCGGGCTTGAGAACCAGGGTGTTGCCCGCCGCGAGTGCCGGGCCGACCTTGGCCAGGTTGATCTGGTGCGGGAAGTTCCACGGCGTGATGGCCCCGACGACGCCGACGGCCTCCCGGGCGATGGTGCGGTTGGTCGGAATGCCTTGCGGCGTGGCATGTCCCAGGTCGGTGGTCCACTGGTAGCCCTCCGCGGTGTCGGCGGCGAAGCTCAGGTCTTCGATCGGACCGTCCAAATGCGCTCCGGCCGTGAGCATCCGGGGCGCGCCGACCTCCGAGATCGTCAGTTCGCGCAATTCGTCGGCGTGGTCGCGCATGGCCTGCTGCAACTGCCGCAGGCACCGCACCCGCAGCTCGACGTTGGTCGACCAGTCGGTCTCGTCGAACGCCCGACGGGCGGCATCGATGGCGTCCACCATGTCGCCCACCGTGGCATCGGCCGCCACCCCGAGGACTTCCTCGGTCGCGGGATTGACGGTCGGGAACGTGCCTCGCGAACCCGGCACCAATTTTCCGTCGATGAGAAGGCGACTTTCGCCATCACCCAACAAGGTCATCTGCGCTCCTGCCTTCGGGACGAAATCCAGCGATCTGATTTTTACTGGACAGCTGTCCGACAACGTTGGTCGAACCATAACCCCACGCGGCCTCGAGTAGCAAGGGTCCAGCGGGATCAGCAACCGCAAGCACGACATAAATGCCTGTTTATCAGGCTCTTTGTGGGCGGTTCTTGCTTCAACGCCGCGCCATCGGCTAACTTGGACATGTGTCCAGCGATGCAGTGGCCGCCCTCACAAGCACCGGCCAAGATGCGGACGACCAGCCGCGCAACCGCCGCCAGGAGGAAACCTTCCAGAAGGTCCTGGCGGCCGGTCGCGAAATGCTGCGGGAGTCGTCCTACGCCGACCTGACGGTGCGGGCCGTCGCGGCGCGCGCCAAGGTCGCACCGGCTACCGCCTACACCTACTTCTCGTCCAAGAACCACCTCATCGCCGAGGTGTACCTGGACATGGTTCGGCAGGTGCCCTACTTCACCGACGTCAACCAGTCGAGGGCCAGCCGTGTCGAACAGGCACTGCGCAGCCTCGCACTCGTGGTCGCCGACGAACCGGGGGTGGCCGCGGCCTGCACGACGGCCCTGCTGTCCGGCGACGACGAGACGGTCCGCAAGGTGCGCGACCGCATCGGTGGCGAAATCCACAAGCGCATCCGCTCGGCCGTCGGCCCCGACGCCGATCCGCGCCTGCTGTCGGCCCTGGAGATGACGTACTTCGGTGCGCTCGTCAACGCCGGCAGCGGCGTCTACACCTATCACCAGATCGCCGACCGGCTGTCCTATGTCGTCGGACTCATCGTGGGAGACAACGCATGACAGCCAATGTGGAACTGCTGATCGACCCGTACAGCTACGACTTCCACGAAGATCCGTACCCGTACTACCGGCGCCTGCGGGACGAGGCGCCGATCTACCGGAACGACAAGCTCAATTTCTGGGCCCTGTCCCGCCACGAGGATGTGCTGCGCGGTTTCCGGAACAGCACCGCCCTGTCCAACAAGCACGGCGTCTCGCTGGATCCGATATCCCGCAACGACGAAGCCCACCGCGTGATGTCCTTTCTGGCCCTTGACGATCCGGCGCACCTGCGGCTGCGCACCCTGGTCTCCAAGGGCTTCACCCCGCGGCGCATCCGTGAGCTGGAGGGCCGGGTCACCGAGATCGCCGTCCAGCATCTCGACGAGGCGTTGCAGAACAACACCTTCGACTACGTCGACGATTTCGCCGGCAAGCTGCCGATGGACGTGATCAGCGAGCTGATGGGCGTCCCGCAAGAAGACCGCGTGCGCATCCGCGCACTGGCCGACGGCGTGATGCACCGCGAGGACGGGACGGCCGACGTCCCGGCGTCTGCCATGGCCGCATCGGGTGAGCTGCTGATGTACTACGCCGACATGGTCAAGCAGCGCCGCAAGAATCAGTCCGACGACCTCACCTCGGCGCTGGTGGAGGCCGAGATCGACGGCGACAAGCTCACCGACGACGAGATCATGGCATTCCTGTTCCTCATGGTCATCGCCGGTAACGAGACGACCACGAAACTGCTTGCCAATGCGGCCTATTGGGGATACCAGAACCCCGACCAGCTGGCTCCGATCTTCGACGACCACGAGCTGATCTCGCCATGGATCGAGGAGACGCTGCGCTACGACACCTCCAGCCAGCTCCTCGCCCGGGCCGTCGTGGAGGACCTCGAGTTCTACGGCACCACCGTCCCCGCCGGTGACGTACTGATTCTGCTGGCCGGCTCGGCCAACCGCGACGAGCGGGTGTTCGAGGCGCCCGACGAGTACCGCATCGGCCGTGACATCGGTTCGAAGCTCGTGAGTTTCGGCAGCGGCGCACACTTCTGCCTGGGCGCGCACCTGGCGCGGATGGAAGCCCGGGTGGCCCTCACCGAACTGTTCAAACGTATCCGCGGCTACGAGGTCGACGAGGACAACTCCGTCCGCGTCCACTCGAGTTCGGTACGCGGATTTGCCCATCTCCCAATAACTGTGAAGGCACGCTAAATGGCCCGTTTCGAACCACACCCCGCCCGCCGGCCCGCCATCGTGGCCGGCGCCTCGTCGGGCATCGGCGCCGCGACGGCGACCGCGCTCGCCGCGCGCGGCTTCCCGGTCGCGCTCGGCGCCCGCCGGGTGGAGAAGTGTCAGGAACTCGTCGACCAGATCAAAGCCGAAGGTGGAGAAGCGGTTGCGCTGCAGCTGGACGTCACCGACACCGCGTCGGTCGAGAGCTTCGTCGCCAAGGCGACGGCCGCGCTCGGCGACATCGAGGTCCTGGTCACCGGCGCCGGCGACACCAATTTCGGCCGGCTGCACGAGATGAGCACCGACGAGTTTGCCGAACAGTTACAGATTCACCTGGTCGGCGCCAACCGGATGGCGCGTGCCGTCCTCGACGGCATGGTCGAGCGCCGCCGCGGTGACCTGATCTTCGTCGGCTCCGACGTGGCGCTGCGCCAGCGCCCGCACATGGGCGCCTACGGCGCCGCGAAGGCCGGGCTGGTCGCGATGGTCACCAACCTCCAGATGGAGCTGGAAGGCACGGGCGTCCGCGCTTCGGTGGTGCACCCCGGCCCGACCATGACGTCCATGGGCTGGAGCCTGCCTGCCGAGAAAATCGGCCCGGCCCTTGAGGATTGGGCCAAGTGGGGCCAGGCCCGGCACAGCTATTTCCTGCGCGCGGGCGACCTGGCCCGTGCCATCACGTTCGTCGCCGAGACCCCGCGCGGCGGGTTCATCGCCAACATGGAACTGCAGCCCGAGGCGCCACTGGCCGAAGCCAAGGAACGTCAGTCGCTCGCGTTGGGCGAGGAAGGAATGCCGGAACCCGCGGACGCGAGGAGCAAGGAAGAAAAATGACGATCACCAAAGAGGTTCAACGGGTTTCGGGTGGCGCCGAGGAGCACGGCCACCTGGAGGAGTTCCGCACCGACCCGATCGGCCTGATGCAACGCGTCCGCGACGAATGCGGTGACGTCGGCTGGTTCCAGCTGGCCGACAAGCAGGTGGTGCTGCTGACCGGCGCCGAGGCCAACGAGTTCTTCTTCCGCTCCAGCGACAGCGAGCTCAACCAGGCCGAGGCCTACCCGTTCATGACCCCGATCTTCGGTGAGGGCGTGGTTTTCGACGCCGACCCGGAACGCCGCGCCGAGATGCTGCACAACACCGCGCTGCGCGGCGAGCAGATGAAGGGCCATGCCGCGACCATCGAGCGCGAGGTCCGGCGGATGACCGAGAACTGGGGCGAATCCGGTGAAATCGACCTGCTGGAGTTCTTCTCCGAGCTCACCATCTACACCTCCACGGCCTGCCTGATCGGCCCGAAGTTCCGGAACCAGCTCGATTCCCGGTTCGCGAACTACTACCACCTGCTCGAGCGTGGCACCGACCCGCTCTGCTACGTCGACCCCTACCTGCCCATCGAGAGCTTCCGCATCCGTGACGAGGCGCGGGCCAACCTGGTGGAGCTCGTGCAGGAGGTCATGAACGGGCGAATCGCCAACCCGCCCACCGACAAGAGCGATCGCGACCTGCTCGACGTCCTGGTCTCCATCAAGGACGAAGAGGGCAACCACCGTTTCAGCGCCAACGAAGTCACCGGCATGTTCATCTCCCTGATGTTCGCCGGGCACCACACCAGCTCGGGCACCTCGTCGTGGACGCTCATCGAACTGCTGCGTCACCCCGACTTCTACGCCAAGGTCCAGCAGGAGCTGGACGACCTCTACGCCGACGGCCAGGAGGTGAGTTTCCATGCGCTGCGCCAGATTCCGAATCTGGACAACGCCCTGAAGGAGACGCTGCGCCTGCACCCGCCGCTGATCATCCTGATGCGCGTCGCGCAGGATGAGTTCGAGGTCGCCGAGCACCCGATCCACAAGGGCCAGATGGTGGCGGCCTCACCGGCGATCTCGAACCGCATCCCCGAGGACTTCCCCGACCCCGACGCCTTCAACCCGAACCGGTACGAGAAGCCGCGTCAGGAAGACCTGCTGAACCGGTGGACCTGGATCCCGTTCGGCGCCGGCAAGCACCGCTGCGTGGGCGCCGCCTTCGCGCAGATGCAGATCAAGGCGATCTTCTCGGTCCTGTTGCGCGAGTACGAGTTCGAGATGGCCCAGCCTCCGGAGAGCTACCAGAACGACCATTCCAAGATGGTCGTCCAACTGGCCCGGCCCGCCACCGTCCGCTACCGGAAGCGCGCCTGATGGGTTCCTACCGCGTCGAGGTCGACCGCGACCTGTGCCAGGGCCACGCCATGTGCTCCCTGGAGGCACCGGACTACTTCAACGTCCCCAAGCGCGGCACCGTCGAGATCCTCGACGAGACCCCGCCCGACGACGCGCGCGAGGAGATCGAGCGCGCCGTCGCCGAGTGCCCGACCCAAGCCCTGTTCATTCGCGAAACCAGCTGAAAACAAAGGACAAGACAATGACGTCATTCCCCCGCGAACAACTCGAAGAGTGGGTCGAGCGGTGGCTGCAGGTCAACCGTGACGCCGAGGCGGCCGGCGACTGGAAGCCCATGGCCGACTTCTACACCGACGACGCCACGTACGGCTGGAACATCGGCCCCAAAGAGGACGTCATGTGCCTCGGCAAGGCCGAAATCCGCGACATCGCCCTGGGTTTGGAGATGGAGGGCCTCGAAGGCTGGAAATACCCGTACCAGCGCGTGGTGATCGACGACAAGCAAGGTGAGGTCGTCGGCTTCTGGAAGCAGGTCGTGACCGATCCGGACGACGCCTCGGCCCCCGCGCGCGAGATCTACGGCATCGGCGGCAGCTGGTTCCGGCTGGAGAACGTCGACGGCGAACCGAAGATCGCCTGGCAGCGCGACTTCTTCGACTTCGGCCACGTGCAGAAGCTCTACCTGGACCTGATGACGGCCGGAAAACTGTCGAAGGGCATGCAGCAGCGCATCCAGCGCAGCCTGGCCGGCGAGCAGCTGCCGGGTTACTACCCCCTGGGCGAGGCTCCCGTCCCGATCTGGTGAAAACCGGCCGAGCGGTTATTGGGGGTGGGGTGTGACGAACGTAACTTTTCCCTCTACGCTAACTGAAACAGGTTCTAGTGGAAGGCACGTGCGGTGAAGACAAAAGGTGCTCTCATCTGGGAGTTCAACCAGCCGTGGTCGATCGAGGAGATCGAGATCGGTGACCCCGTCAAGGACGAGGTCAAGATCCAGATGGAAGCCTCGGGCATGTGCCACTCGGACCACCACCTGGTGACCGGCGACATCCCGATGGCCGGTTTCCCGGTGCTCGGCGGCCATGAAGGCGCCGGCATCGTGGTCGAGGTCGGCCCGGGCGTGGACCACATCGCCGTCGGCGACCACGTCGTGCTGTCGTTCATCCCGTCGTGTGGCGAGTGCCCGTCGTGTCAGGCCGGTATGCGCAACCTGTGCGACCTGGGCATGTACCTGTTGACCGGCACCGCGGTGTCCGACGGCACCAACCGCGTGCATGCCGCCGACGGCACGCCGGTGATCCCGATGACCCTGCTGGGCACCTTCAGCCCGTACATGGTGGTGCACAAGAGCTCCGTCGTGAAGATCGACTCCACCATCCCCTTCGAGGTCGCCTGCCTGGTCGGCTGCGGCGTCACCACCGGCTACGGCTCGGCGGTCCGCAGCGGCGACGTCCGCCCCGGTGACGACGTCTGCATCGTCGGCGTCGGCGGCGTCGGCACGGGTGCCCTCCAGGGTGCGCTCAATGCCGGTGCCCGCAACGTGTTCGTCGTGGATCCCGTTGAATTCAAACGGGACAACGCCCTGAAGTTCGGCGCCACGCACGCCTATCCCGACATCTACAGTGCCATGGCAGGCGTCGCGGAGGTCACCGAAGGCCGCATGGCCACCAAGACCATCGTCACCGTCGGTGAGCTGCACGGTGAGGACATCGACAACTACCTCAACATCACCAGCAAGGGCGGCACCTGCGTGGTGACGGCGGTCGCGAACATGGCCAGCCTGGACGTCAAGCTCAACCTGTCGATGCTGACGCTGATGCAGAAGCGCCTGCAGGGCACCATCTTCGGCGGCGGCAACCCGCACCACGACATCCCGTCGCTGCTGGCCATGTACAAGGCCGGCCGCCTCAACCTCGACGACATGGTCACCCGCCAGTACAAGCTGGAGCAGATCAACGAGGGCTACCAGGACATGCTGGAGGGCCGCAACATCCGCGGCGTCATCCGGTACACCGACGCCGACCGCTGAACCCACTTTCGCTGAGTCGGCCTGGGGGACGTCCCAGGCCGACTCGGCGTTGTCCGTAGGAGGAAAACCCTTGTCCGACAGTCCCGTTGTCATCGCCTCGCAGTCGTCGTGGCGATGCGTGCAGAGCCACGACCGCGAGGGCTGGCTGGCCCTGATGGCCGACGACATCGTTGTCGAAGACCCGATCGGCGAGGCCGTCACCAACCCCGACGGCACGGGAGTGAAGGGCAAGGAGGCGCTCGCCGCGTTCTACGACACCAACATCGGCCCGAACCAGCTGACGGTCACGTGCGAGGAGACGTTCCCGTCGAGCTCGCCCGACGAGATCGCCTACATCCTGGTGTTGCGCACCGAATTTCCGAACGGCTTCGTGGCCAGCGTCCGCGGCGTGTTCACCTACAAGGTCAATGCCGAGGGGCTCATCACCAACCTGCGCGGGTACTGGAACCTCGAGGCCATGAAGTTCGAGCAACCGGCCGATCAGGCCAACTGATTGTCGGCGTAGAACCGGGCCGCGCGGCGAATCGCGTTCACCGTCGGCTCCGGTTCCCAGCCCAGCTCCCGCCGCGCCTTGCTGTTGTCGGCCGGTGACGTCATGTGCAGCAGCCGCGTGATGGTGACCAGCGGCGGAATCTTGCCCGGGCGCACCGCGCGCAGCGGCTCCGTGGCGTAGGCACCGGCGTACATCGCGGCCTTGGGCACCCCGAATCGCGGTGGCCGCACACCGGTTTCGTCGGCCGCCGTCTCGAGGATGGTGCGCAGCGGCAGGTAGCTCTCCGAGATGATGTAGCGCTCACCGACGCGGCCGTGCTCGGCGGCCAGCAGCAGCGCCCGGGCGGCGTCCTCGATACCGACCACTTCCGCGGCCGCATCAGCGGCATAGAACCGCATCCGGCCGGCCGCGGTACGCGCCACGATCTCGCCGTGCGGCGTCGGCTGCCAGTCCCGCGGGCCATAGGTGTTCGACACACACATCGCGACGGCCGGCAGCCCCCGCTGCGCCACCGCATCCAGCACGAGTTGCTCTGCGGCACGCCGTGATCGGACGTAGTCGCCACCCTTGTCGGCCCAGTTGAACGGCGTGTCCTCGGTGACGACGGAGCCGTCATCGCTGACGGCGATGGTGCAGATCGTGCTGACGAACACGAACTTGTCGAGGTCGGCGTCCACCGCGACGTCCAGCACCCGCCGCAGTCCGTCGACGTTGGTCCGGAACAACGGCGCCGGGTCCGGCAGCATGGCCCGGGCGTCGACGACGCAGTAGAAGACGACGTCCCGATCGCACATGGCGGCCCGCACCGCGTCGTCGTCGAAAATGTCTCCGTAGCAACGCTCGACGTCGAGATCGTCGATGCCGCGGGTCGAGCTGGTCTCCCGCAGCAGCACCCGGACGTCGTCGCCGCGCTCGACCAGCTGGCGCGTGACGTGCGAGCCGAGGAAGCCACTGGCTCCCATCACCAGTGACTTGCGCGGTGCCATCAGGCGCGCGGCCCGACCGGCCGGCCGAGCAGGCGGTCCGGTTGCGACCACCACGGCGCGGCGTCGGCCTCACCGATCCCGGTGATGTCGTTGGCTTCGACGAAGTATTCGTGCACCCGCGCGGGGTCGACGGCGGGTGCGCGCTTGCCCCATTTGACCGAGAGGAAGCCGCTGTCCCCCATCGACTTCTGGTGCAGCACATAGGGGTACATCGACCGCGCACCGCGGCCGACGGTGACCCCGCCGAACGTCCACGCGATGTACGGGAGCACCCGGCGCCAGTACACCTGGCTGAACGTGCCGCGTTCCCGCAGAATGTTCGTGCCCGGCATCACGCCCGGATCGAAGTACGCCGCGGACATCCCTTCGGGCACCAGCTGCCCCGCCGCGCGCGACAGATAGAACAGGCCGAGCTTGGTGCGCGCGTAGGCCTGGACACCGTCATCGCTGGGCAGGCACTGCTCGGCGAGCGGCTGCCATTCCGCGGTCTTCACCCGCGCCAGCCGCTGGAACAGCGTCTGGCGAATGGTCGGGGACCCGACGATCATGATCCGGGCATCCGCGGCCAGCTGCGGACTGATCCGCGCCAGCAACGCGTGCGGGCCGAAAAGATTGGTGGCGACGGTCAATTCGATACCGTCGGGGCTGAGTTCATGGGCGTCGTTGCGCAGCACCGCGGCGTTGAGCACGACAGTGCTGAGCGGCGGGATGACGCCCTCCGCCACCAGGCGGGCGATCTCCTCGGAAGCGCGACGCACGCTTTCCTGTGAACCCTGGTCGCACACCACGATGTGGGTGGTGCCGGCAGCGGCACGCTCACCGAGCAGCGCCTTGAGTTCCTCGCCCCGCTCGGCGTTCCGGACGGGCAGCACGAAGTGCCAGCCCGGCGTTCCCACGATCCGTTTCGCCAGTCCGAGCCCCAGCCCGGAGGTGGCGCCCGTCAGCAGCAGACTGCGGGTTTCCATCTGATTCATCACCCGACTTCCGCTGGAACCGACGAATTGCTGGACGGTGCCCCCTCATTCAGGCCGATGCGGGCATGCAGCCGCGCCAGCGGAGCGGGCGCCCACCAGTTGGCCTTGCCCAGCAGCACCATGACGGCCGGGAGCAGGATGGTCCGGATCACGATGGCGTCCACCAGGATCGCGACCGCCAGCCCGAACCCGAAGATGCGCAGGAACGACACCTGCGAAGCGATCAGGCCGGCGAACGTGATGGCCATGACGAGCGCCGCGGCGGTGACGATCCGGCCGGTTCCGGCCAGGCCGAGAGCCACCGACTCACGGCCGGCCGCATCGGATTTGTCCGAGGCGAGCCAGAATTCGCGGATGCGGGCGATGATGAACACCTCGTAGTCCATCGACAGTCCAAAGGCGACGCAGAACATCAGCACCGGCATGGTCGACACCAGGGTGCCCACGACCGTGGTCCCCAGCCCGCCGAGATGCCCCTCCTGGAAGATCCACACCAGCGCCCCGAATGTCGCGGTGAGCGACAAGGCGTTGAGCACCAACGCTTTCAGCGGGATGATCACGCTGCCGCTGAGCAGGAACAGCAGGACGAACATCACCACGGCGATCAACCCGAGCATCGTCGGCACCCGGCTCGCGATGGCCTCGACGCCGTCGCGGTTCGACT
Organism: Mycobacterium sp. SMC-17; assembly: GCF_045310915.1. Lineage (NCBI taxonomy): Bacteria > Bacillati > Actinomycetota > Actinomycetes > Mycobacteriales > Mycobacteriaceae > Mycobacterium > Mycobacterium sp. SMC-17. The sequence goes on from NZ_JBJIAK010000028.1 coordinate 70,389, forward strand.
GCGCGGCGCCCGTGAACAGCGGCGTCATCCCGGCCGGCGGCGGCACGGCGTGCAGCCGGTCCAGCGCTTCGTCGGACGCCGCGCTGAACGGCAGCGTCGTGGTGGTGACGGTCAGGAAGCTGGCGTCTTTCCCGGTGCCGGCTTCGTGCCCGGCTGGCCCGATCGCCCGGCCACCGGCATAGGTGGCACCCGGTCCGGCCGCGGCCACCACGGTCGGCACCTTGGACAGCTCGGCGGCGTAGGCGTCGATGGCGGCGTTGTCACGGGACCCGTTGCCGTGCAACAGCACGATGTGCACCGGCAGACCGGCGTCCTGCGTGAAGTCGCTGCGCATATGGTCGCCCACCTGCCGGGCCGACGATGTGGTCGGCAGGATGCGGTCGTCGGGGAAGCCGAACTTGATGTTGAGGAACGGCAGTCCGACGATCACGAGCGGAATCAGGGTGACGGCGGCGGCGATCCTGGGACGGCGCATCACGGCGTGCGTCCAGGTGTACCACCGTGATTCGGTGAGCGGTCCCCGCTGGCCCGGCTTGCCGATCCGCTTGCCGGCGACGCGGATGGCGGCCGGCGTGATGACGAGCGCCGCGAGTGCGGCCATGGCCACCACCGATACCGCGCCGTACGCGAACGACCGCAGGAAGTACATCGGGAAGACCGCCATGGTCGCCAGGCACAGCGCGACCGTCGCCGCCGAGAACACCACCGTGCGGCCCGCGGTGCGCATGGTGCGCCGCAACGCCTCGTCGGGATGAGAGCCGTCGCCGATCTCTTCGCGGTATCTGCTCACCAACAGCAGCGAGTAGTCGATCGCCAGGGCCAGGCCGAGCGCCACGGCGAGGTTGAGCGCGAACACCGAGACGTCGACGAACTCGGCCAGAACCCGAAGGATTGCAACCGAACCCGAGATCGCGAAGGCCCCGACCGCGAGCGGCACGAGGGCCGCGACCACGCCGCCGAAGACCCACACCAAGACCAGGAACGTCAGCGGCAGCACGATGGCCTCGCTGAGGGTCAGGTCGTGCCGGCTCTGCTCGTTGACGGCGGAGTACACCGCACCGGGACCGCCTGCCGAGATGGTGAGGCCCGGATCGCGTTGCCCGACATAGCGTTCCACCAATGCGGTGGAGGACGCGATGCCGGTGGTCTCGTTGCCGTCCATGAAGGCGATGACCAGGGCCGAGCGCCCATCCTTGCTCACCAGGCCGGCCGCGACCGGATCGGGCGCCTCGAACGGCGACAGCACCCGCGCGACGTGTTCGGTGCCGCGCAGCTCGGTCACCAACCGGTCGACCGCAGCCCGCTGAGGAGCAGCGGTCACCGGCACCCCCGGGTCTCTGGCCTGCACCAGCAGGTTCAGGTTCACGAAGCCGCGATGGAACTCTTCGGTGAGTACCTTGTTGGCGCGGTTCGACTGAGCGTCGGGGTCGGTGAAGCCGCCGGCGCCGAGCAGATCCGCGACGGGCGCGGACAGGATGCCGAAGACCGACATCAGCAGGACGGTGGCGACGAGAATCCGTTTGGGCGCGGCGATCACCGCGCGCGAGATCAGATCGAGCATCGCCCGGGTCACGCAGCCTTCGGGAAGACGTTGAGCACGACGGCGGCACCCAGGCCACCCGCGCTGACGATCGCGCCCGCGCCGATGCCGCCGCCGCGGCGCTGCAGTTCGTTGATCAAGGTGCCGGCCACGCGCGTACCGGAGGCGCCGTACGGGTGGCCGAGTGCCAGGCCGCCGCCGTGCACGTTGAGCCGGTCGCGGCTGATGTTCAGCGAGCGCTCGTAGGCGATGCCGATCGAGGCGTAGGAGTCGTGGACGTAGTACAGGTCGACAGCTTCGGTGCTGACGCCGGCGCCGTCCAGGGCACGCCGGGTGGCGGTGATCGCCGCATCGGTGGCGCGCTCGGGCTCCGAACCGACGACCGACCAGCCGATGATCTCCGCCAGCGGAGTGAGGCCGTGGCGGCTCGCGAAGTCAGGGTCGCAGATCATCATCGCGGCGGCGCCGTCGGTCAGGCCCGTCTGGTTGCCGGGCGTCACCGTGCAGTCCTCGCCGAGGAACGACGTCAGTGCCGAGAGGTTGGTCATGTTGAATTCGCGGCACGGCAGCTCGTCGGCGAAAACCTCTGTGCCGTCGACGCTTACCGCGACTTTCTCGGTGTCCAGGACACCGCCCTCGATGGCGTCCGAGGCCAGCGTGTGCGCCCGCGCGGACCACTCGTCGACCTCTTGACGCGTCAGGCCGTACTGCCGCGCCGTGCCTTCGCCGAGCGTCCGGGCCAGGTCGAGCGCGGGCATCTCGCCGATGCCCGGATGCATCGGGGCGATCTGGGTGTCGGTGATGCCGGTGGCCGCGAAGTGCGGACCGGCCAGCGGCGACGCCGAGGGCGTGTTCAGGCCGCCGGCGATGACGCACTTGCCCATGCCCGCCTTGATGGTCGCGACCGCCTGGTGCATCGCCATCATTCCCGACGCACACCAACCGCCGATCGCGACGGCGGGAGTGTCCAGCGGCAGTCCCATGTCGAGGGCCGAGTAGCGGGCAATACATCCGCCGCCCTGCAGCACCTCACCGAGCACGATGTTGTCGATCAGTTCGGGGTCGACACCCGAGCGGTTGATGACCTCGCGGATCACGGTGCTGGCGAGGTCGAACTCGGAAACGTTGGCCAGTCCACCTACCAGCGAACGCGTGAACGGGGTTCGCGCATACGCAACGACTACGGGATTGGTCAAGGTTCTTGCCCTCCTCGGCAACGACGTCCGCGTACGGCACCGCGCAATCCGCAGACTGCCCAGAACTGTCGTGAGCGCGCGGACATAACGGCATGGCTGTTCTTCGTTGTGCTGATGCCAGCGACTAACGGCAATAGTTTGTAGCACGCGAATCGGACGCGGTCTATATTCCAGAAGCGTAAATATCCACGTCAACAGCGTTAATTATGAATTTAGCGAACTAGTTAGAACTTGTTTCAATATTTGCATATGGCATGGGTCGGTGTAACCCCGGTCACAGTCGGAACGACGTTGGCGCACAACCGATAACACCGTTTCGAACGCCACCCGCCGACGCCATGAATCGGCCCGTTGACCGCGCAGTCAATTCAGTGGAGCCCGTCGCCGTGGCAAACCAGCGGCCGACGTCGCAGCAAACTTTGGGCTCGACAGCATCCGGTAGAACATGTTCTAGTAGCGACATGCTCGACTTCAGCACCGACACCCTCAGCCCGGAGGAAGCGCAGCGCCTCCGTTCCGTATTCGAGCCCCTGACCCAGTCGGTCCGCGAACTGATGGACGCGACCGCCCGCAGCGACGCCGATGCCGACGTCATCGCGGCCGCGAAAGCCGAAATCGATTCGGCCACCGCGCGTTTGCGCTCCAAGCAACTGGAGAAGACGTGGGGCCTGCGCTTCACCACCGAAGGCGAATGGCTGCCGTGGACCAATGCCGTTGTGGGCCTGCGGAACCCGGTCGCGCCGCCGCTGACGGTCGTCCTCGAGGCCACCGACTACGTCTGGTCCGAGTTCTCTCTCGGCGCCGCCTACGAGGGCCCGCCCAACCACGCGCACGGCGGCGTCTGCGCCATGATCCTCGACCACGTGCTGGGTGAGGTGGCGTCGAACGACGGCACCACCCGGTTCACCGGCACCATCAACGTGAAGTACGTGCGACCCACCCCGCTGGGCAAGCTGCGGGCCGAGGCCCGCATCGTGCGCACCGAGGGCTTCAAGGCCTACGGGGTCGCCCACATCGCCGACGACCAGGGCGTCACCATCGAAGCCGAAGGCGTCTTCATCCAGCCCAAGTGGGCCCGCGGCTAGATGGCGCGGTCGACCGGCGCCGAAGACTGGCTCAGCGCCCACATTCCTGACCAGACCGGCCGCACGATCCTGATCACCGGCGCCAACGGCGGCCTCGGTGCCGCCACCGCGCGACACCTGGCGGCCGCCGGCGCCCGGGTCATCCTGGCGTGCCGCCGTCCCGCACAGGCCGAGGCACTGGCCACCGAAATCGGTTCTGCCGCAGAGACTCTGAACCTCGACTTGGCCAGCCTGGACTCCGTCAAGTCCGCGGCGGCATCCTGCGGCCCCGTCGACGCCGTCATCGCGCTGGCCGGCGTCTGTCACGTGCCCTACGGCCTGACCGCCGACGGTTTCGAATTGCACACCGGCATCAACCATCTCGGGCATTTCGCGTTGGTCGGCCGGATCCTGGACCGGATCACCGATCGCGTCGTGGTGGTCACCAGCCGCGCGCACGAGTTCGTCGGGCGGCCGGGATTCGGCCAGCTCATGCCCGCCGATCCGGGCTGGCGTACCCGTCGCTACTCCGCGTTCGACGGGTACTGCCAGGCCAAGCTGGCCAACCTACTGTTCGCCAATGAACTGCAGCGCCGCCTGACAGCCGCCGGCAGCACGGTGAAATCGTTATCCGCACAACCCGGTTGGGCCGACACCGACGCCGGCATGCACTCGGGCCGCAAGTGGGGCGACCTCTCGTGGCGCGCCTCGTGCCGCGCCATCGGCCAGGCGGCCGACGTCGCGGCCCTCTCGATCACCTACGCCGCCGCCGCGGACGACGTTGTCGGCGGCGGCTACTACGGACCCGACCGGTTCTTCGGGATGCGCGGACTACCGGCGCCGGCCAAAGCCGGACGCGCGGCCACCGACCCGGCCCTGATGACCGCGAATTGGGTTGCCGCCGAACACCACACCGGTGTCCGGTACGACATCTGACGACAGGAGCCGACCGTGTCAACCGACGCACCGGACGTCGCCCGGCTGCCCCTCGCCCCCGACGTACCTTTGAGTCTGCGCGAGCGCATCGCCGCGATCCAGGTGGCGCACAGTGGATGTGAGACGTTCCGCGACGCCGGCGGCCCGGTCACCACCGTGCGCATCGCGCCGAAGTGGATGATGCCGCCGATCATCGCCGTCACCTCGCCGCAGGGTGCCCGCGACGTCCTGACCGCCACGTACCCGGCCGTCGACCGTGACTTCCCGTTCATGACCGAACAGCAGAAGCTCAACGGCGGCTCGCTGCTGAACTTCAGCCACAAGGAATGGGTCGGGCGGCGCCGAATGCTGCAACCGGTGTTCACCACCGCGCGCATCGCCGAACTCAACGAGCAGATGTACGACATCGCCACCGACGCCGCGACCTCGTGGCGCGACGGGTCCGAGATCGACCTCGACCAGGAGAGCCGGCGGATCACCATGCGAGTGCTCGGCCGCACCATCATGGGTTTCGAACCGGGTTCGTACACAGACGAATTGGTCGATCCGCTGCGCCGGATCAGCAAGTACATCGCCGACCGGGGCCGCGCGCCGGTGAAGCTGCCGAGCTGGGTCCCGACCCGGGAACGACGCTTCGCGGTCAGGTTCAACAAGGTGGCGCACGACCTCGCCGCGCAGATCCTGCAGGACTGCCGCGCCGATCCGCAGCTGAGCGCGCCCCTGGTCCGAGCCATGATGGAGGCCCGCGACCCCGAGACCGCGGAACCGTTGACCGACGAGGAAATCTGCCACGAGCTCGTCATCTTCCTGGCCTCCGGACTGGAGACCACCGCGACGACGCTCGCCTACGCCCTGTGGGCACTCGGCCGTCATCCTGAGATCTCCGACCGGGTCGCGGCCGAGGTCGCCGCGGTCGACGAGACGGCGCTGCGAACCAATCCGCGCAGCCACCTGCCCTACACCGTCAGCGTCATCCAGGAGGCCCTGCGGCTGGGCGGCCCGACGCCCGCGGTGATGCGCATCGCGCGGCAGGACATGGCCGTCGACGGCTTCCGCGTCGAGGCCGGCAGCATGCTCATGGTCGGCGTCTACGCCATGCATCGTGACCCGCAATTATGGGACCGCCCATTGGAATTCGATCCCGACCGGTTCAGCGGCGGCCGTTCGCGCATGCAGTGGCAGTTCCTGCCGTTCGGCGGTGGGCCGCGGTCGTGCATCGGCGAGTTCTTCGCCCTGACCGCGGCGACCCTGGAGCTCGCGTCGATCGTCCGGCACTGCCGGCTGACGTCGCGCGAAGCGACGTTCCCCATCACCGCGCCGCTCACCATCGTGCCGGACGGGCCCATCCCCGCCCTGGTCCAGACCGTGAACTCCTAGGAAGACGCCGTGCCACGACGAGCCCCGGTACGCACCGCCGAACTCAACCTGGAAACCCTGACGCTGCACCAGGACGGCCGCGTCCTCACCGCGCGGTTCGACGACCCGCCGAACCATTTCCTGTCACTGCGGCTGGTCAAGGACATGGACCGGCTCACGCGTGCCGCGGATCAGGACCCGTCGGTCGGCGCCGTCGTCCTGACCGGCACCGGTGACAAGTTCATCTCGCACTCCGAACCCGAACAGGTCCAACTGTTCTTCCAGATGGCGACGCCGCCACTGCCGTCGCGCGCGGTGACCTGGTCCATCAAGCTGAACAATGCCGCCATGCGGGTGCCCGCCCTGCTCAAGGCCACCGAGACCCGTGGCGGCGACTGGGGCACCGGCATCGTCTACAGCGCCATCCTCAAGCGGACCATCACCCGGATGAACCGGTCGGGCGTCGTCTATATCGCGGCCATCAACGGCACCGCCCTCGGCGGTGGGTTCGAACTCGCGCTGTTCTGCGACCTGCGCATCGCGGCCGACGCCGACCAGGTCCGTATCGGGCTGATCGAGATTCTGGCCGGCCTCGTGCCGGGAGGCGGTGGGAGCCAACGACTTCCGGCCATGCTCGGGATGTCCGCCGCGCTGGAGCACATGCTGGAAGGCCGCCCGCTGACCGCGCGTGAGGCACTCGACGCGGGCATCGTGCACCGGCTCGCCCCTGCCGAGGGATTGCTCGACGACGTCTATGCCACCGCGCAGCGCCTGTCCCGCCGCTCGCCCTACGCCATCGCGGCCGTCAAACGCGCCGTCTACTTCGGCGGCAACAGGTCATTGTCCGGCGCCCTCGACTTCGAGCTCGCGGGATTTGTCGGGACCGGCCGAAATCCGCGAAAGCACTTGACAGCGGACGCTTTTCAGCAGGACTACGAGGCCATCGGCGACAGTCCCTTCGCCAGGGACATCGAGCCCTGGCTGTCGGGCACCCGCGTCGCGCAATAGGCTGGGACCATGCCGTCCGTCTTCACCATGATCATCAACCGCGACCTGCCGGGCCGATTCGTCTACGAGGACGACGACGTCGTCGCGTTCCTGACCATCGAGCCCATGACGCAGGGTCACACCCTGGTCGTGCCCCGGGCCGAGGTGGACAACTGGCAGGACCTGGATCCCGAACTGTTCAACAAGGTGATGGCGGTGTCGCAGAAGATCGGTCGCGCCGTGTGCTCGGCCTTCGACACCGAGCGCGCCGGCGTCATCATCGCCGGGCTCGAGGTGCCACACCTGCACGTGCACGTGTTCCCGGCCCGCAACCTGTCCGACTTCGGGTTCGCCAACGTCGACCGCAACCCGTCGCCGGAATCACTCGACGAGGCTCAGGCCAAGATCATCGCTGCCCTCGCCACCGTCGGCTGATTCGGCCGATTCGGCGCCGTCGGCTGAGTCGGCCGCATCGCCGATACGTGGCAGGCGCACCGTGAATCGGCAGCCCTGGCCCGGCGCGGTGGTCACCGTGACGACGCCGCCGTGCGCCCGCACCAGCGAGTCGACGATCGACAGCCCGAGGCCCGTGCCGCCGCTGGTCCGGGTTCGTGAGGAGTCGGTGCGGTAGAAGCGTTCGAAGATGCGGTGGGCGTCCTCGGCCGACAGGCCGGGGCCCTGATCGCAGACCTCGAGCACCGCGTCGCCGTCGACGGTGCCGACGCGCACCGTGATGCCGCCGGTCTCCGGCGTGTGCTGCACGGCGTTCATCATCAGGTTGCCCAGTACCTGGCGCAGCCGCGCTTCGTCGCCCAGGACCTCCGGCGTGCCGGGCCCGTCCAACAACTCCAGCGACACCGTCCGCCGCGGTGCGATGGACCGCGCGTCGTGCACCGCGTCTGTCGCCAGGATCAGCAGGTCGACGGGCCGCTGCTCCAGTGGCCGCTGCTGGTCCAGCCGCGCGAGCAGCAGCAAGTCCTCGACCAGCAGACCCATGCGCCGGGCCTCGCTCTCGATGCGGCTCATCAGCATCTCGACGTCGCTGGCGGCGCCCTGCCGGTACAGCTCGGCGAATCCGCGGATGGTGGTCAGCGGCGTCCGCAGCTCGTGGCTGGCGTCGGTGATGAAGCGCCGCATGCGCTCCTCGGACGTGCGCGCGGTCTCCGCCGATTGCTCCGACGAGGCCACCGCGTTCTGAATCTGCGCGAGCATTCCGTTGAGCGCCAACGACAATCGTCCGACCTCGGTGCGTGAGTCGCGCTCGGGAACACGGCGGTCGAGCTGCCCCGCCGCGATGTCGGCCGCCGTCCGCTCCACCTCGACGAGGGGCCGCAGGCTGCGGTGCACCGCGACGTACCCGGCGATGCCCAGGATCAACAGCACGGCAGCACCGATGCCGACCTGAGACCACGCCAGTGCCCGCACTGTCGACGCCACGTCGGAGAGGTCGATCGCGACGGTCGTCAACTCCCCGGCCGGGCCGCGCACCGTCATGGCCCGCCATTTCACGTCGGAGTGGTGGATCGAGCCGACCGTCGTCGGGACGGGCCCGACGTCATTGCTGTCCGGCAGCGCCGGTTGCGCGTCGTTGTCGTTGACGGCGATCCACACCCGCCCGTCCGGGTCGATCCCGCGGACATAGAAGTTCGACGGCGGCCGCGCCGGGTTCGGGCCTTCGATGGGCGTGGCCGGGATGCGCCGCGGTTCCTGTGCCCAGCTGCGCGAGGCATCCAGCAGCGTCTCGTCGACGCGGTTGATCAGGCTGTGCTGCATGATCGAGGTGACGGCGAGGCCGGAGGCCAGCAGACCACAGGCCGCGAGCAGCACCATCGCGGCGACCAGCCCCACCCGCAGCGGAATGCCGCGGGTACCGCGCCATCTCCCGTCGCTGCGCTCGCCCAGTCGGCGTGTCATCACTCCATTGTTGGCGATGTCCGCCCAAAAGTGTCTCAGCGCCGTCTGTTCTTCGCGCGAGCGCTCATCGGCGCACTCTGTTCTTCGCGCGAGCGCTCATCACCGCGGCTCGCGGAGCACGTAACCCACACCCCGCAGGGTGTGCAGCAGGCGCTTCTCGCCGGTGTCGATCTTGCGGCGCAGGTACGACACATAGGACTCGACGACGTTCACGTCACCACCGAAGTCGTAGCGCCACACGTGGTCGAGGATCTTCGGCTTCGACAGCACGGTGCCCGCGTTGATGATGAAGTAGCGCAGCAGCGTGAACTCGGTGGGCGACAGCGAAACCGGTTCGCCGGCCTTCCACACCTCGTGGGTGTCCTCGTCGAGCTCGATGTCGGCGAACGTCAGCCGGGCACTGCGCGGCTCTTCGACACCGCGGCCGGTGCGGCGCAGGATCACCCGCAACCGGGCCACGACCTCTTCGAGGCTGAACGGCTTGGTGACGTAGTCGTCGCCGCCGAGCGTCAGGCCCGCCACCTTGTCCTGCAGGCTGTCGCGGGCGGTGAGGAAGAGGGCGGGCGCATCGATGCCGTCGGCGCGCATCCGGCGCAGCACACCGAACCCGTCCATGCCGGGCATCATCACGTCGAGGATCACCGCGTCGGGTTTGACCTCGCGGGCCTTGTCGAGTGCGGCGGGGCCATTGGAGGCGGAGTGCACCTCGAAGCCCTGGAACTTCAGGCTGACCGACAGCAGCTCGACGATGTTCGTCTCGTCGTCGACTACCAGGATCCGCGCTTCGGGGGTCGCCTCAGGAACTGCAGCCATGGCCATGCAGCCATGGTCCTCGCAGGCCTTAAATCCTCCCTGCCTGGTGGCTGTGAAGATACTGTGAGTCGCGCGGCATTTGCCAGACCTCCCGCACCAGGGCACATCAGATGTGACCGGCGCCATACACTTGGCCGATGGATGTGGGTAAAGCCCTGTCAGACCTGGCCGCGGCGCCGATCAAGATCGCCAGCGTCGGCCTCGAGATCGCCGGCGACACCGTCACGGCCGTTCAGCGCGGCCTCAACGGCGGCGGGCCGGCCATCGTCGCCCCGTCCATGAGCCGCATCTTCGGCTTCGACGACGCGCTGAGCCGGGCCGGCCGCCTCACCCGACTGATCGACGACGACGCTCCGCTCGGCCGGGCGCTCGCCCCGGGCGGCGTCCTCGACCGGTTGCTCCGCCCAGGCGGCCTGGTCGATCAGATCAGCCAGGACGGCGGCCTCCTCGACCGCCTGACCGCCGAGGGCGGCGCCGTGACACGGGCTTTGGCACCCGGCGGCGTCATCGACCGGCTGACGCTCGACGGCGGCCTGCTCGACCAGTTGACGTCCGACGACGGCGCGTTGTCCCGCGTGCTCGCCCCGGGCGGCTTCGCCGAACAGGTGCTCGCCCCCGACGGTGTCGTGGACCGGGTGCTCAGTGAGGACGGCATCGCCGCCCGCCTGATCGCCAAGGACGGACCGGCCGACCGCGTCCTCGCCGACGGCGGTGTGGTGGACCGGCTGCTGAGTTCGGGCGGCATCGTCGACCGGCTGCTCGAACCGGGTGGGCCGGCCGACCGCGTCCTCGCCGACGGCGGCGTCGTCGACCGCGTGTTGTCCACCGACGGCATCCTCGACAGGGTGCTCGCCCCGGGTGGGGTGGCCGACCGTGGGCTCGCCGAAGGCGGCGTCGTGGACCAGGTGCTCGCCGACGGCGGCATCGTGGACCGCGTCCTGCGGCCGGAGGGCATCGCCGATCGGTTGGTCGGCGAAGGTGGCATCGCCGATCGCCTGTTGGCCGACAACGGCGTCGTCGACCGCGTGCTGCGCGCCGACGGCATCGCCGACCGCCTCCTCGGCGACGGCGGGCCCGTCGACAAGATGCTCTCCGACGGCGGCCTCGTGGACCGCCTGCTCAGCGAGGGCGGTATCGCCGAACGGCTGCTCGACGAGGGCGGCGCGATCGACGTCCTCACCGCACCCGACGGTGCCCTGATGAAGTTGAACGACGTCGTCGACAACCTCAACCAGCTGGCCCCCGTACTCGCCGGGCTGGCTCCGACCGTCGACAAGCTGTACGACGCGGTGCTGGTGCTCAACGACGCGGTGAATCCGCTGAGCAACATCGCCGGGCGCATCCCACTGAGCCGCCAACGCGGCAAGCGCGCCGCCAAGGCCGCGGCCGCGCGGCAAGCCGTCGAACAGAATGGGCAGGACCAGCCGGGATCCAGCCAGTGACGCTGACGGGTTAGGATTCTGGGCGGTTCGGGCATGCTCGAACCGCATGCCTCCTTAGCTCAGTGGTAGAGCATCTGTCTTGTAAACAGAAGGTCGTCAGTTCAATCCTGACAGGGGGCTCAGATAGCCGTAGCCGCTTGTCGGTGGCCCGTCGTAGTGTCCGCGCATGAGGTCATGCCGTGGTTGTGGCACTCCACTCGTGAGGCGCAGTCAGAAGATCTACTGCAGTAACGCATGCCAGGCATTGGCCCGCAGCGACGCCAGCACGAAACGTTGGCTTGAAAGAGTAATTGTCAATACCTGTGGATTGGTGTTTTTCAGGCGACCTCCGTTCCGGTCGGGGTGGCCGGGTTGTCGGCCG
>NZ_JBJIAK010000029.1:0-79755 GCF_045310915.1 Mycobacterium sp. SMC-17
CTACTATTCCCAACTCGTGACCGGTAGACCGGCCGGATCACAGAAACCTGAGGGTGCATGAAACCCGGGACGGTTCAGCCCGCTGCACCAAACCTAGTAGGACACAGCCTGTTCGTCGGTGTGGCAAATAACATGTTTCGGCGCGTCAGGACGGGGGTACGTATATGCGCCGATTTTGCGGGACCGGTGCCGCGTCGGAGCCGTCTCACTGCCGGCCAGTTTTCGATCCGATTGTGCCGCACATTGATTGCGAAGGGGAGTGGCAATCGGCGTGCTCTTCGGCCGACCGGCTCGTCTTCAGGGTCGTCGTTGCCGATCCCTTCGTCGGATCAAAAGAACTTGTCCTCGTACCTGCCCAATCCGTCGCGCACCACCCCGCAAAGCAACGACGAAATCAGGGAATCTGCAACGGGCTTTGGAGGCGCGGCGTCGCGCGAATGCTGAGAGGGAGGCGCGGGAGCGCGCGATCGTGCAATCGCTCAAGGAGTTCCTCGACGAGCTGGACAAGCTGGAGCACGCCGAGCAGTCCGCAGCTAAAGATGAGGCGGCGGCGCGGACCAGGGCCGAGGAACAGATCGCCCGGATCGAAAGTGAGTTGAACGAACGGCTGGAGCGGATCCGGCAGAGCGCGCAGGAGAAGGCGACGACGATTCGGCGGACGGCCGGCGCGGCAGCACAGGTGATGCGCACCAACGGCGAAACAATCGCCAGCATCGCCGCACAGAGTGGTCAGACGCAGACGCAGGTGCGAGAACTGTTGCGCCTGGCCGACACTGAGCAGCACGACGCCGGCGAACAGACACCGCAGGACGCGCACGCCGAGAATTCGGCGACGGTCCCCAATGGGGGCGCCGATACCCCGGCGTCGCTCAGCGAAGCGGCGCAGATGAGTGAGGGGGTCGCGGCGGTGGATGATCCGGCGACCGAGGCGCTGAGCGCCTGACGGGCAGTCGCGTGAGTACCCCCAGTCGGCGGCGACAGGGCCGCGACTTGGTGGTCGACCCGATACGTCATGGCAGTGAGATCGCACGGTTCTTCGCACACGTGGTGCGTGGTCCGGGGCGACAGGACTGCTGGCTATGGACGGGCGCCATCGGATCAGATGGGTACGGGCGCTTCGCATTGCGGCGTGGCGGCTGGCGGCACGTGATGATGGTGCGGCCGCCGCGCTATGCGCTGGCGGTCGCACGGGCGGGGCAACCGCTACAGGGGGATGTGCGGGCACTGCACGAATGCGACGTCACCCTGTGTGTGCGAGTGGTGGGCGCCGAGGAGATCGCGGCCGGGGTGCGTGCGCACGTGACCGCGGGCACCCAGCAGGAGAACATGGAACAGATGGCGGCGCGGGGCCGCGGCGGTGGCCGGCCGCGCGTGATCGCGCGGGGCGCGGGTCTGCGGGCCCGACGCGAGCGTGCGCTGGCGCTGCGGGAGGCGGTGCGGTCAGGGTGGGACTCGGCCGCAGTGGAGGCGGCCATGCTCGGAGGTCAGCCACGGTTGTGGTGACCGGGAACGGGTTTCAAGCATTCGACGGGTGCAGGGTCAGACTCTGCACCCGTCGGCGTTTGCATGGTGAGAGTCACCGGCAGGGGGTCATCGGAGTTGTGCGAGTGACAGCGGTTCGCGGCGCGGAGGCGACGGTGGTGGATCGGCAATTATCGGATGCGCCACTCGTTGATGTGGTCCACCACCGTGACAGTCGCGCCGTGGTCATACCACTGGTGAGTGCCGTCGGTGAAGCTCAAATCTGTCGAGTACGTGGCATCCGGGACTGGCATACTCCAGCGGCGCCGGACGACCCGCCCGTCGGCGAGTACGTCGCCTTTGGCGACGAATGCTGCCAGCTTGACACTGCTCGTGTCGTTCTCTCGGGTGTGCCGTGCGGGTTCATCGGCCGCGTTGGCGGCGGTCGCAGGCGGGATGGTCATGGGAGGGTTCCTTCCGATTCGGTGGTGGTTCAGGCGGCGTCGAACAGGCTCATCTGTCCGGAGGGCGTGATGTCCAGGACGCGTTCGCGCCAGGCCAGGGCGTAGGGCAGGCAGTTGTTGCACGCGGCGTGCGTGTGCCCGGGAAGCGGCTCGCTCATTCGCGCTGCCCAACTCCACGCCATTGAGTCGGCGCTGAGGACTCTGTGGCCGTAGCGCTTGAGGCCCGAAAGCTTCAAGCCGTACGCGTGGAGTGGGATGTCGGGGTCGTGGCGCTGGATGGTGGACAGGATCACGTCGATCTCGGCGCTGGCCTGGCGGCGGCATGCCTCGGTCTTCCTGGGCAGTGGGCTGCTGACTGCTGATCGCGCTGTCGAAGACCTACGCCCTGCGAATGGCAGCGGTGTTCATGATGTCGCTGGCCACCATCTGGCTCAAGACCGGCCTGGTGTCGCGGGGGCTGGTGATCTTCACCTATGTGGTGGCGCTGACGCTGTTGGTGGCCAGTGACGTGTCGGTCTGGCTGACGCTCGCGTTCCCGGTCTGGGTGCTGATCGTCAGCGTGCTCGCGCTGAGCAAGGCCGGGCTGATCGACCTGCACCGCGACGGCGATTGACCCGGCGGACCTCGTTCACACTGCGACCAGCGCGATCTCTACTCACACTTCTTCGCGGTGGGTGCAGTGTCAACGCTCGTTCACTCGACGACGCTCAGCGCTCCGGAGGGGCAGAGCTGCACGGCTTTCCGTGCGTTGTCCTGCTCGGCCGAGGGCACGTCATCGACCAGCAGCACCACGATGCCGTCGTCGTCCTGGTCGAAGACCGCCTCGCTGTTCATCACACAGACCCCGGCGCCGATGCAGACGTCGCGGTCGGCCTGTACCCTCACCAGGCCACCTGCAGCGACTGCAGCCCATAGATGAAGTGGAAAGAGCGGAACGCCACGTCGTCGAAAGGTTCGTCGAGGCGCAGGGTCGGAAAGCGTTGCAACAGAGCCGGAAACGCGATCTTCATCTCCATCCGGGCCAGCGGTGCGCCCAGGCAGTGATGGACGCCGTGGCCGAACGCCAGATGCCCCATGGCGCCGCGGCGGACGTCGAACACCTCCGGATTGTCGATGAAACTCGGATCGCGGTTGCCCGACGGTAGCGAGACGACCACCAGCTGGTGCGCGGGAATCTGCACCCCGGCGATCTCCACCTCGCTGGTGGTGATGCGGGGGATGCCGGAGTGCACGATCGACAGCCAGCGCAGCAGCTCCTCCACCGCCGGACTCACCGCATCGGGGTCATCACGCACCAGGGCCAGCTGATCCGGGTGCTGCAGCAACGCCAAGGTGCCGAGGCTGAGCATGTTGGAGGTTGTCTCATGGCCGGCCACCAGTAGCAGGTTGCAGATGCCCACCAGCTCGTCATCGGTGAGCTCGGACCCGTGCTCGCGCACCAGCATTCCGAGCATGTCGTCGCCGGGGGAACGCCGTGCGCCGCCCACCAGTGCGTGCATGTAAGCACGCCCGGCGCGCTGGAGTTCGAAGCGTTCCTCGATCGGGATCGACAGGTCGAGCTGGCGGCTGGTGCGGTGCTGGAAATCGTCGCGGTCGTCATACGGCACGCCCAGCAACTCGCAGATCACCAGTGACGGGATGGGTAAAGCGAAATCGGTCACGAGATCACTCGGTGGACCGGCTTTTTCCATGGCGTCCAGATGCTGGGTCACGATGTCGGTGATCCGCGGCTCCAGGCGCTTCATCCGGCGGCCGGTGAATTCGCCGGTGAGCATGCGGCGTAACCGGGTGTGCCTGGGTGGGTCCAGGCCCAGCAGGTTGCCGGACTGGGCTGCGCGTTGCTCTTCCTCGGACATCTCGGGTGCCCCGGGGACGAAGAACCCTGGCGGGCGCTCGTTGGAGAACCGTTCCGGATCGGAGAGCACCGTCTTGATGTCGTCGTGGCGGGTCACCAGGTACACCGGCATGCCGAAGGCGTTGATGACGGTGCGCACCCCCTCGTTCTCGCGGATCTCGCCGAGGGTGGGGATGGGGTCGAAGTCGACACGCTGCATGTGCAGCGGAGGTGAGGCAGGTGCCTGGGTCATGGTGTCGACGGTACGCGCGCGACATCAACGATGTCTACTTCCGGATGCTGGAGCCCCGCGAGATCACCGCCGCGATGGACTTCCCGACCGGCTACCGGATGGTCGGCACCAGGCGCGAGCAGGTGCGGCTGGCAGGGAACGCCGTCACGCCGCCAGCCGCCCGTGACCTGGTGGGTCTGGTCGTCGAAACCGTCACCGGCGAAACGCTCCAACCCACCGCCTGAGAAGCCACCCGGTGGGGTGCTCCCCCCACCCCCCACCGGGCGCCGACCCCACAGCCCAGCCACCGCAGAAACGAAGGACCGCCGCCATGAAGTACTTCTATCTCGGAACCAGCGAGGTGCGCTGGCTCGGCCAAGCCAACGTCCCGCTGTTCATCTCCCACCGCCGCCTGGCACCCCGCAAGAGCTTCCCGCGTGCGCTCACCGGATGGGCGCTGGACTCCGGCGGATTCACCGAACTATCGATGTACGGGCAATGGCGCACCACCGCCCGCGACTACAACGCCGCGGTCTGGCGCTACGACCAGGAGATCGGCAACCTCCAATGGGCCTCGCCCGGCGACTGGATGTGCGAGCCCGAACAGATCGCCCGCACCGGACTGAGCGTGCGTGAACACCAGCGCCGCACCATCGACAACTTCCAAGAATTGCAGGACCTCTGGCCCGGCCCCGACTGGGATGTGCCCTACGTCCCGGTTCTGCAGGGCTGGACGCCTGACGATTATCGCCGCTGCGTCGACATGTACTACGCCGCCGGCGTCGACCTGTCCGACTGCTTCCTCGTCGGCGTCGGCACGATGAAGCACCGCGGAAGGTCCTTGCCATCAGTCCATAACGGTGTTATGAATGTCCATAACACCGTTATGGCGAATGGAGTTGCACCGTGGACCACCATGAGAACCTCCCGTTTCCCGAGCCGTCGCACCGCAGTGCCGCGCCCGGCGCGCTCGACACGCACATCCGGGTCGGCGATGCCGACCGCGAAACGGTTTCTCACCGACTCAGCCGCGCCGTTGCCGAGGGCCGGCTGACCCTGACGGAGTACGACACCCGTCTGCAGCGGCTCTACCGGGCCGAAACCCGCGGCGACCTCGCCGACATCGTTTCGGACCTACCGCGATCCGATGCGCGGGGGGAACCGAAACAACAACGGAAGCAGTCGATTCCGGCATGGGTCGTCATCATGTGGATGCCGTGGGTCGCGGTGAACCTGCTGTGCCTCGCCATCTGGCTCGCCACCGGCGCCGGTTACTTCTGGCCGTTCTGGGTCGCCGTCCCGTGGGGCTGCGCGTTGATGATTCCCAGCGCGATCGGCGTGTTCACGAGCGGCGGCACCTACGTTGCAGGCAATTCGACGACGGCGAGTTCGGCAGCCCGGCGGCGATCCTGCAGCGCGGCGTCCCGATCCAGGCGCGCCGCGCATCGGTGGTCCTCGGCGGCCACCTGATGGGCCGCCGCATCGTGACCTTCGGAACGAAGGTTCTCGTGCACACGGGCGGCCCGGTCATGCGCACTCGCCGCCGCTTCGTGACGTTCAGCTGCCCGCAGGCAAGCTTCCAGCGCCCACTGCCGAGACTGCTGCGCCCGCCGCCCGGCCAGCTCGAGATCCTCGGCGGTGACCGGCCGGCCGGCAAGGAGCCGGGTGCGTAATCGGGCCAGTTCCAGGGCCCGTTCTCCGGCCCGCGCAGCGCGCAAATGAGGCACAAGACGACACTAGGCCCAATTGGCGGCTCCGCAAGTCCCTGCCATGCTTGACCTGCGCATCAACGGGTATACGCCGATGGTGAACGACCCGCCGCCACTTGCCGACACGACGATTCCCGACCGGCACACCGTCGTGACCGGCACCGAGACCGAGACGTACCGGTCGTTGCTGCGAACGCCGGCCACGCGCGACGAGCGGTACGCGTTGGGGAAGGCGTTGCGTAAGAAGGTGCCGCGGCGGACATTGTCGAGGTGGCCGGATGGTGCGGGGCGACCCGACCCGGTCGATCTGATCAAGGCCAGTCATGAGGGGCGGATCGAGCGGCTCATCCCGATCAGGGTCGGGCGGATGGCGGCGTCGCCGTATGGCTTCCTGCGCGGCGCCGCGGTCGTCATGGCCTGTGACGTCTCGCGACTGCCGACGACCGGAATCATGCCGGTGGTCTGCGGCGACGCGCATCTGGGCAACTTCGGGTTCTACGCCTCACCCGAACGGGACCTGGTCATCGACCTTAATGACTTCGACGAAGCGCACCCGGGCGGCTGGGAATGGGACCTGCGGAGGTTGGTGGCGAGCATCTGGGTGGCCGGACGGGAGAACGACGCCTCGGAAAGCGCCTGTGGCGACGCCGTGCAAGCGTGCGTCACGGCCTACCAGAAGGAGGTCAGGCGGCTCGCTGATCTGCCGCTGCTCGTCAGGGCCTTCAACAGGCTCAGCGTCGATCGCCTGACCACCGAAGCCGACGGGCCGCTGGAGCGGCTCGTCACCCGCTCGGCGAAGCGGGCACGACGCCGTACCGGTGATCGCGCGCTGCCGCGCTTCACCCATGAGGTCGATGGGGTGCGAAAGATCGTCGATGAACCGCCCTTGATCACCCCGCTACCGGCGCTGGAAGAGAAGCTGCTGACCAAAGCGATGGACGACTATCTCGAGACCCTGCCGCTGTACTGGCGCCGACTGGTCGGTGGCTACACGCTCTTGGACGTGGCGCAGAAGGTCGTCGGGGTCGGCAGTGTCGGGTTGCGCGCCTACGTGGCGCTGCTGGAGGGCTCGTCGCCCAAGGACGTCATCTTCTTGCAGCTCAAGCAGGCCCGGCGATCCGTCCTGGCGCGCTACGTCCATGGTGAGTCGCCGTTACATGCCCACCAGGGGCAACGCGTCGTCGAATACCAGCAGTGTCTGCAGACGGTCAGTGACCCGCTGCTGGGCTGGACCACGGTGGACGGCCGCCAGTTCTATGTGCGACAGCTGCGAAACATGAAGGGCCGCATACCTCTTGACGAGTTGGATGCCAAGATGCTGACGGGCTACGCCAGCGTGGTCGGTCAACTGCTGGCGAAGGGGCATGCCAGAACCAGTGGGGCCTCGATGATCGCCGGTTATCTCGGCCATTCCGGCCGCGTGAGCGAAGCGCTGGCCGGATTCGCCCGGCGTTACGCCGATCAAACCGAGGCCGACCACGCGGGGCTGCTCAGTGCCGTCGAACGTGGGGCACTGCCGGTCGAATACGAATGAGCTGCCGAGCCGCAGCGAGAACACCTGGGGCGCAAGGATAGTGGTGCGGACCGCAGCTACCTCGGCGTTTGTGACTCGTCACAAACGCCGGGTCTGATACTTCTGCCCTCGGTGTAGAGACGGTGGCCACCCGGGCGTCGATACTGGTTCGGACAACGGGGCAGCATCGGCGCTGCCGCAGCCACCGCACGGGGCTCGTTGATACAGGAGGGCTACAACGTGGTTGCCGCACCCGAGATTCTGATTCCGCTGGACCGGGGTGACTCCCGTCGCGTCGAGTTCGAGGGCGGCAGCATCCAGTCGCGCCTCCTCGCGCTGGCGTTGAAGGCCTCGGTCAAACCGGTGTTGACGGTCTGGGCGATGGCGCCCGGCCTGCCCTGGCCGTACCGGGCAGTCGATCACGTGGGTCGAGTGCTGCGGTCGGTCGCGGGTACCAGCAGAAAGCCCGTGAGCCTTGCGCGCTGTTCCGCCGAGACAACCCGGCCGGCGGCGATACGCGGGGACCGCTACGTGGTGTACCTGCACGGCGGCGCCTTTCTCGTCGGTGGCCGTCACCTGCACCGCCAGATGATTTCGCGGATTGCCGCGTCGCTGCAGAGCGAGGTCGTGGCGGTGGACTACCGCAAGCTGCCCCAGCACACCATCGCCGACGGTATCGAGGACTGCATCGATGCTTACCGATTCGCCCTCGGGCGCGGTGTCGCGCCGGAGAACATCGCATTCATCGGCGACTCGGCCGGTGCCTACCTGGTGTTCATCACGGCGATCTTCGCGGCCCGGCGTGGACTGCCGATGCCCGGCGCGATCGTCTCGATGGCACCGCTGGCCGACTTCGACGTGCAGGCCAAGATCGATGCGCCGTCAGGATCGACCGATGTGCTGTTCTCGAAGGCCTTCGCCCGCGCGTTCCATCAATTCGTCATGCGGCACAGCCCGCCAGCCGACGAACATCGCCTGCTCGATGCGGATCTGAGTGGGCTGCCGCCGTCGTTGATCCAGGTGAGCTCGACCGAACTTCTCAACCCCGACGCCGAGGAGTTGGCCGTTGCGCTGACGAAGGCCGGTGTGCCGCACCAACTGCAGGTGTGGCGGGACCAGGTCCACGTCTTCCAGGCCGCGGCCTCGATCGTCCCGGAAGCGGCCCGTGCGCTTCGCGAGGTGACGCAGTTCATCGAGTCGGCGTTCGCCCGGAACGGGGCGCAGGAGCAGTCCGCTTAGGTGCTCATGGCGCGGCGAATTTGAGGGCGTGCGCAACCGCGGTTCTCGTCGTCTCCTTGAGGTACTCCGGAGAGGCGCGCCTGCCGAGGGCCGCCTGGGTGATGATCATGCCCGTGACCAGATGAAAGATCGACTGCGCATCGTCGTCAGGACACTGTGACGACATCTCCCCGCTCCGGCACCCGACGCGGATCGCGTCACGCAACGGCTCGATCAATTCGTCGACGAGCGCATCGTTCTGGTCGGCGTGGCGTCCGGAACGCTCGAGCCAGACGGCCGCCAGCGCTGAGGCTCGTCCGCACCGCTCTACCGGGTAGACGTAGTCGATCATCGTCGCGGTGTACGACAGGATGCGCTCGATCGGGCAGGTGCTCTGCGTGGCCGCATGCCGCAACTGCCGTGCGGCGCTGCGAATTTCGTCGGACAGCAACTCTTGATAGTTCACCACTGGATTCACATCTCGTGCCGTAGGGATACGAAAAACTCGCGTTCGATGACCGAGGCTGCTCGAGCTAGCCGGGATTGCCCGGATCTATGTCGTCGACTGGCGCACCTGCCTGGTCGATGGTGTGGACGGTCATGGCCGCGGCCAGCAATCGGGACTGGTAGGGGTCGGTGGGGTCATAGCCGGTGATCTCCTGAATGCGCCGTAGGCGGTAGGTCAGGGTGTTCGGATGGATGAAAAGCTCTGCCGCCGCGGCCTTCCGGTCGGCGCCGTGCTGCAGATGCGATCGGAGCGCCTGGAGTAACCCCGGGTGGTCGCGCAGCGGCGCGATGTGCCGCGCGAGCAGGTCACGGGCGGGCCCGGGACGCGTCGACTGGTACTCGAAAAGGACATCGGACAGTTGGTAGATACCCGGCTCTCTGTTCAGTTGTCTTGCCAGGCAGGTGATTTCGGCGGACTCCGCAGCCGCGGCCGGAATGGCCGCCAGCGTGGCGCCGGGATGGTATGCGGCATAGATCGCGACCTCGAGTCGCTCGCTGAGCGCGTCGATCAGGGCGCCCAGGTGTGCGGCCATGACGGTGTCGTCCCGTGGTTCCACGACCTGTGCGGGCAGCAAGATCACGCCCGTGTGTCCATCGAACGTGTTGAGGATTTCGCCGGCGCCGCGCCCGTAGAACACTTGGTTGGCGAGCCGTAACCGTCGGCGCGCGGCCAACGTCTCATGGGTGGTGCGCGGTTCGTCGCCGTCCACCCGGATCGCCAACACGTCATAGCGGTCGCTGAGCTTGACACCGATTTGCTTGGCGATGATGTCGCTGCCGGGCTCGCCGTCGACGAGGTGGGCGCACAGGGCGCTCAGCTGCCGGCGCGTGGTGGCTCGGAGGACGAAATCGGAGTCCTGGTAGACCTCGGTCATCAGCACGCTGATGGTCCCGGTGAGGTCGGCGAGGTACATGCCCAGTGCGGCGATCGTTTCCGAGTCGCCCTCGGAGGCCGACTCGAGCACAATCTCCCACAGTTTCCGGATGCCGGCATGCAGCGCGGTGAACAGGAACGGCAACGGGATACCGTCCTCGGCATGTCGCTCCGCGACCGGCAGGACGAACGTCGCCGCCTCGGCACGGGTCACCCGGCGTCCTTCGGTGATCAGGTCGAGCCCGTACAGAAACCCGCCGATGATGTACGGCGTGACCTCGCCGTCGAAATGTTCGATCGGCATGGGTGTGGGCCATTCGATGGATTCGACGGCCTCATGGAGAAGCGTCGTGGCGATCTCGTCGATCCGGTCCTCGATCACCTTCCGCAACGGTGCGTCCGCCGGGATCGGCGGCAGCTCGGACGGGGACGGCACGTGCCGATTGTGATCCATCACAACGCGGTGGCGGAAGATGCCGGGACCAATCGGTCGAAGTTTTGTTTCCGGCACTAAAAGCGCGGCCCATTCTTCTCACCGCCCGCGCGGCGTGTTGGCCCTCAGAGCACGTACGGCGCGATGAGTGTGGTGGCGCCCAACACCACCACACCGATCAAGAATGCGACGACGGTGAAGCCCATGACCTGGCGGACGTTCAGTTTCGCGATGGCCAGCAGGGGCAGCAGCCAGAACGGCTGAATCATGTTGGCGACGCCCTCGCCGACGGCGACCGCCATGGAGATCAGCCCCAGATACTCCGGCGACCGCTGGCCGATGGCCAGCGCCGAGTCGACCGCGATGGGACCCTGCACCGCCCAGTGCCCGCCGCCCGACGGGACGAACAGGCTGATGATCAACGACCCGACGAAGGTCAGGAACGGCAGCGTGTGCTCCGTCGCGCCGTTGACGACGGCCTCGGCAAGCAACGTCTGCAGCGGCTTGTCGGCCTTCGTCGCCTGATAGCCGAGCAGACCCACCAGGCCGCCGTACAGCGGGTACTGCAGGAGCAGCGGGCCGGACACCTTGGCGGCGCCGGTGAACGCCCGGATGAAGCGGATCGGCGTGCGGTGCAGCAGCGCGCTGGTGATCGTGAACAGCATGATCATCGACGAGATGTTCAGGGCGAATCCGCTGAGCGCGAAATAGGCCATGCCGGCAGCGAATACGAGGACGTTGAGGATCCAGAGGTTCTCAAGCCACTCGGCGAAGGTCTTCTTGCTGTCCGCCGGCGAAGCCGGCAATCCGGCTTCGGCTGCAGGGTCCGACAGGTCTTCGTCCTCGAACACCGCGGGGTCCGGTGTCAGACTCTGCGCCGGGGCCATGCGCCAGACCGCGAGTGCGAGCAGTGCCAGCACGGCAATCGCCGACAGCCAGCTGTACGGCTGGAAGATGGTCTGGCTCAACGGAACAGTCATGCCGGTGAGCTTGTGGATCACGTTGATGGGACTGCTGCTGTCGGTGTTGGCCAGGGCGATCGATGACGACAGTCCTTGCGTCCAGACGATGAACCCCATGAACGCGGCCGCGATCAGGTACCCGAAATGCGCGTCGGCGAAGCGTTTTGCGACCTGCCGGGCGACCAGTGCACCGGAGACCAGTCCCAGTCCCCAGTTCAGCAGGGACAGCACGGCGCTGACGGTGAAACACAGCAGCGCGCCCTGCACCTGGTTGTTCGGCTTGCCGGCGATGTGGACGATGGCCCGCTTCAGAACGGGCGCCTCGGCGAGCGTGTAACCGGTCACGAGGATCAGCACCATCTGGAAGGCGAACGTGAAGATGTTCTGCGAACCCCACACGCCGCTGTACCAGGCCTTGAGCATGCCGCTGGGGGTGGCGCCGTGCACCAGGAGGGCGACCATCCCGGCGACCAGAACAGTCAGGATGACGGCGAACAGGTACGGGTCGGGCATCAGGCGTTCGACGTAGCGGACACACAGGGCCGTGAGGGACTGCATGACGCCGCGGCGTTCGGGCTTGGTGTCCGCGCTGGTGCCCTTCGGATGTTCGCTCGTTGCCACGTGATCCACCTTCGCAATGTCTGGTTACGGCACTCATCATGGCGGGTGAGTGACGCCAGGGTGGCGCCTTTGCGCAACGGTTCCCTCGGTCCGGGCGGTCATCGCCCGACGGCCCTGTCCGAATGGGTAGTACCGGAACCACCCGGGCGGGTCCGGTACTCGGACCGATCGGGGCATGCGCCGGCCACGTCGCCGGCAATAGCGTTGTGTGCTATCAGCTTTACGCCACCGCGAACCTCAAAGACATTTTCCTGGACCAAATCTCACGAATGGAGCGAATCAATGACACAGACACTGGCCACTGAAACCGTGGCGGGACACACCGACACCATGCGGGCCGCCGTCGTCACCGACTTCGGCATGCCGCTGCAGGTGCACGACATGCAACTGCCGACACCGGGTTACGGCGAAGCCCTGGTCAAGCTCGAGACGTCCGGCGTCTGTCACACGGATCTGCATGCCGCGCATGGTGATTGGCCGGTCAAGCCGCAGCCGCCGTTCGTGCCGGGGCATGAGGGCTACGGCACGGTCGTAGCGCTCGGCGAGGGCGTGGTCGACCTGGCCGTCGGCGACAAGGTCGGTAACGCCTGGCTGTGGTCGGCGTGTGGCCGGTGCGAATACTGCCGGACGGGCTGGGAGACCCTGTGCGAAAGTCAGCGCAACGGTGGATATTCCGTCAACGGCAGCTTCGGTACCTACATGCTGGTCAATGCGGACTACGCTGCGAGGATCCCGGCCGGCGCGGACCCGCTGGAGATCGCGCCGATCCTGTGCGCCGGCGTCACCGTCTACAAGGGTCTCAAGGTCACCGACACCCGGCCCGGCCAGTGGGTGGCGATCTCGGGCATCGGCGGACTGGGACATATCGCAGTGCAATACGCCCGCGCGATGGGTCTGCGTGTCGTGGCCATCGATGTCGACGACGCCAAACTCGCACTCGCCACCCGCCTCGGCGCCGAGGTCGCCATCAATGCCCGTACCGCCGACGTCGTCGAGTCGGTGCAGCAGGCCACCGGCGGAGTGCACGGTGTCCTGGTCACCGCCGTGCACCCGCAGGCGTTCGGTCAGGCAATTGGCCTCGCCCGTCGCGGTGGCACCATCGTGTTCAACGGACTTCCGCCGGGCGACTTCCCGGCACCGATCTTCGACATCGTGCTCAAGGGACTCACCATCCGGGGGTCGATCGTCGGAACGCGGCAAGACATGGCCGAGGCGCTGGACTTCTACGCACGCGGCCTGATCAAGCCAACCGTCACCAGCGCGCGCCTCGATGACATCAACGATGTCTTCGAGCGGATGGAACACGGACAGATCGACGGCCGCATCGTCATCGACTACCGGAATGCCTAGCGGCACATAGCGGAAACCGCCCAGCTGATCTAGGCCGACGATTTATCGTCGGCCTAGATCAGTCCGCGTTTACTGGCCGCGTACACGGCCTCGGCGCGGCGGCTGACGTCGAGCTTGCGCATGATGTTGCTGACGTGGAACTTGGCGGTGGTCGCCGAGATGTACAGCTGCTCACCGATCTTGTGGTTGGACAGGCCCGCGGCGAGCAGCCGCAGCACTTCGATCTCGCGGTCGGTGAGCTTGTCGCGTTGATCGCCGCGTCCACTGAGTGAGCGGACCACCGCGGCCGCGCTGCGCGAGTCGAATGCGCTCTGCCCGGCGGAGATGGCCCGGATCGCCCGCACCAGTTCTGTGGTGTCGACATCCTTGACCACGTAGCCGCGGGCACCGGCATGCACCGCACGCACCACGAGGTCCTCATCGAGGAACGTGGTCAGCACGAGCAGGCCGAGGTCCGGGTGGGCACCAGAAAGCTTGGTGCACAAGGACAGTCCCTCGAAATCCGAACCCGCTGACAGTTTGAGGTCGACCAGCACCACATCGGGCAGCGTCGCCGCGACCATGGCCACGGCTTCGGGCTCGCTGGAGGCCTCGCCGACGACCACGAGATCGTCCTCGCGTTCCAATAATGACCGCAGGCCCTGGCGGAGGATGGCGTGGTCGTCCACCAGCGCAAGGCGGATGGTCCCGGTGCTGGTTCCTACGGTCATGGCACGACTCCTTCGCGCGGAGCTTCTTCTGGGTCCCGTGGGATGGTGGCGACAACCCGCACGCCGCCGATGCGAGACCGGCCGACGGTGAAGGTGCCGCCGTATTCGCGGCACCGCGCCAGCATGTTCGCCAGCCCGCGGTGGTGCCCGTCCAGGTCCGCGACATCGGCCAGCTGGAGCCTGAGCCGGAGTTTGTCGGGGTCACCGATGCCGTCGTCGGACACCGACAGGGTGACCCCGGTGGCGCGATAGCTCAAGCGCACGATGGCCCGTGAGGCGCGGCCGTGCATCGCGGTGTTGAACAGGGCCTCACCGGCGATGCGAAGCAGGCTCCGTTCGACGGCGCTGGGTAGTTCGGCGACATCGCCGTCGACCCGCAGTGTCACCCGCAGGTCTTTCGGCATGTGCACGGTGGCAAGCTGTTCGAGGAGCTCGGGGAGGCTGGATCGGTCAGCGTCGGAGGAATGGTTGAGCGCGTAGATGGCCGACCTCAATTGGTCGATCGCCGATCGGGTCAACGCTTTGGCGGTGTCCAGTCGTTCGGCCAGACCTGTTGGACCCGAGCGTGATTCGACCTCACTTCGGCACACCTCGATCTGCATGCCCGCCGACAGGACGGTCTGCGTGACGCTGTCGTGCAGCTCGCGTGCGATGCGGTGCCGCTCGGAGTCCAGTACCTGGTGGCGTTGTGCCGCACCGAGTTCGCGTTGCGTCGCCAGCAGCTGCGCATTGCGGGCCTCGGATTGGGCCAGCAGCGTTTGCGAGCGCTGGAACAGTTCGCAGTTCTGTAGCGCCACCGCGGTCTGACTGGCCAGGATGCGCATCACCGCCTCGTCGATACCGTCGAGCAGCCGGTGCGGCGGCGTCCACGCCGCGAACGCCCCGACGACCCCGCCGTCGAGTTCGATCGGCACGTGCGAATGGTGGCTTTCGATGACGGGCACGCGGAACTGGGCAAGCTGACCGCGCAGGACGTCGTTGAGCCGGTTCAGGACCGCGTCCGGGAGGTGCGGTACCGGATGTTTGGTACCCGACAGGCCCTCGAACGAGTATGCGTGCCCGTCGGCGTCGAGGATGAGGTGACGTGGCCGCGCCTCCGGCAGGGCGCCGTCGGCGAGCGCCAACAGCACCCATTCGGCACCGAGATGGGTACGGGCTGCCTCGGCGACGGCCCGCACCAGATTCTCGGGGCCGTTGACGGTCTGCACCAGAGCGCGCGAGATGGCGTCGAGCGCTGCGACCACCCGTTCAGTGCGTTGCGCGGCCACCCGGAACTCGGGATAGAACGTGCCTTTACCGGACCGCACACCCGTGAGCTGGTCCAGATCCGGCACGGCCGCGCGGCGCGGCACCACCGGGTTGCCGGGCAGGGTCGTCATAGCGCGGCCCGGAACAGCGCGCGCAGCTGCGCATCGTCGATGGGGCGCGGGTTGGTGGTCAGGCAGGCGTCCTGAAGGGCGTTGTGTGCCAACACCGGAACGTCGGCGTCGCGTACTCCGAGCTCTGCCAGCCCGCGCGGCACGCCGACCTGGCGGGCCAGCTCTTGGAGTCGATCGGCAAGTGCCAGTGCCGATTCCAGCTCCGGAGCGCGCTTGTCGGCGATCCCGAGGCAGGTCGCGATGGTGGCGAAGGGGGCCGGGTCGGCCTCGGCGTTGAACCGCACCACGTGGGGGAGCAGCACGCCGTTGATGACGCCATGCGGCAAGTCGAGGAGCCCGCCGACCTGATGGCTCATGGCGTGCGCGGCGCCCAGGATGGCGTTGGTGAACGCGAGACCCGCTTCCAACGCGGCCTGGGCCATCAGCACCCGCGCCGGCATGTCCTGCGGCCGTTCGATAGTGGTGACCAGGTTTTCGGTGACCATCACGACCGACCGCAGTGCGTGGTGGTCGGTCAGCTGGTTGTGCCCGAGCGACACGAAAGCCTCGATGCCGTGCGTCAGCGCATCCAGACCCGTTGCCGCATTGAGCCATTCGGGCATGGTGGTGAGCAGTCGGGGGTCGATGACGGTGATGTCCGGGACGAGGGCGCGCCCCAAAATGGTGATCTTGGTGTTGTGGGTCGTGTCGGTGACGATGCAGAACTGAGAGACGTCGGCGCCGGTGCCCGACGTGGACGGCAGCACCACCAAGGGCGGAATCGGCGCGGTCGCCTTGTCGACGCCGGCGTAGTCGAGGATGTGGCCGCCATTGGCCGCCAGGATCGCGATGCCTTTGGCGGCGTCGATCACCGAGCCGCCGCCCAACGCGATGAGCACATCGCAGCCGTGCGACCGGTAGAACTCGTGGCCGGCGGTCACCTCGTGGTCCTTGGGGTTCGGGGTCAGAGCGCTCCACACGTGTGCCTCGACGCACTGGGCACGTAGGTGCCCGACCAGCTCGGCCACCCAGCCGGCCTCGATCAGGCCGGGGTCGGTGACGAGCATGGGCCGCAGCCCGCCCAGGCGGACGGCGGCGTGCGCGGCCTCCGCCATCGAGTCGATGCCGAACACGATCTCAGGGGCATGGAACTTCAACAGCCGCGTCGGCACAGCCGTCGCCGCCGTCGTGGCCGCGATCTGCGCGGGCGCCATCACATCGAGTCTCACCAGACCCATCCCTCATCCTGTGATCCAGGTAACACGCCCAGCCTACGGCGTGCCGCCGCCGGGACCAATGTGCGCATGGGCAGGTTGGTACCTACCCGATCGGGTAGGTGGCGCGCGCCGTTGACGGCGGGCGCACGGTCGGATGCGCGGGGTGCGCTGTGGCGGTTTGCCGGTTCCAACCTCGGGTATCCATGTCCCAGCAGCTACGCCAGTTCGAAGAGGCCGGGACGATGCCGTATTCCGCGATCGCAGTAGCGGCGGTTGCCGCACATTTCGCCTTTCTCGGCTACCTTATCGGCGGCGGGTTCCTGGCGTGGCGGTGGCCCGCGACGATCTGGGCGCACGCGCTCATCGTCGGCTGGACCGTCATCATTCTCACCGGTGTCGTCGAGTGTCCGCTGACCACGATCGAGCGGTGGGCCCGCGACGGCGCGGGCATGTCACCGTTGCCGCGCGCCGGCTTCATCGACCACCACGTCGCGGGCGTGCTGTATCCGCATGGGTGGGGAGTCGCGGCCGAAATCATCGTGTTCGCAGCCGTTTTGGTGTCATGGCTCGGGCTGTGGCGCCGGTACAACCGAGTGCCGAGTCGTTCTCATGGTGATTGAGCAAGGATGCCGGACGGCCGGGTGGACATTGGTGACTGCCGCGGCGGCGCCAGTGGTGTTGGTGGGGGCCGCGATTCTTGCCAGGACCGTCCTCACGACGAGTTATGACTCGTGGTCCGAAACATTGAGCGTTCTCGCGGGACGAGGCAGTGGCCAAGGGATCATGACGGCTGGGTTCGTGGTGAGTGCGGCCTGTCAGATCGCGACCGCGATGGGACTGCGCGTGGTGCGACTGTCCGCCCGCATCGCGCTGGCGGTTGCCGGGTGCTGCGGGCTTGCCGTCGCGGCCTTTCCGGTCACGGTGAGCGCCAACGAAAGCACCCATCTGCTGGCGGCCGGGGGCGGCCTCATCGCATTGGCGCTGGTGCCGATTCTGGGTATGAGCAGCGCGGCGACAACCCCGCTGGTGTGTCGTCCGCGCTGTGCGCTGACCGCGACGCTGGTGCTGTGCGCCCTGGTGCTATGGGTCTACTACGAGGCCAGGCACGGCGTCTTTCTCGGCTTGGCCGAACGGCTGACGGCGGTGACCGAACTGGCCTGGCCGCTGGTTGTTGTGGTGTTCGCCAGACGTGCCGATCAACCAGTCACCGGACCGCTGACCGGAGTCGTGGCCAACTTCGCTCCCGCCACGCCTGACGGCGGATTGCGAACGCCAATGACGCTCGGCGACAGGGTATCTGCTCCGGCCGCATGACCGAAACCATTGCTGGTATTGGCTTTTCGCCCGCCCCGAATATTCAGATGACTCCAGCGGGGGCGCCGTGATATCCGTTGGTACATGACTGATTTGACGCTGCGCTGTGTCAGCGACAGCGATGATTTCGATGCGTTCATGGCTACGTCGTACGGCGTGTTCCTGCAGGATCCGCAGCAGGACGAGATCGACCTGATGCGCGCCTTCACCGAGTACGACCGCATGTTCGGTTTTCACGACGGCACCCGTTGGGTTTCCACCGCAGGAGCTTTCGGGAATCAGGTGGTGCTGCCCGGCGGTGCGACCACGGCGGTGGCTGCCGTCACCGCCGTCACGGTGGCGCCCGGCCATCGACGCCGCGGCCTGCTCACCGCCATGATGCGCCACCAACTCGAGGACGTCCGAGCGCGCGGAACCGAGGCGCTGGCCATGCTGTACGCATCTGAGGCCACCATCTACGGGCGCTTCGGTTACGGCATGGCGGTGCCGGTGGCGGAGCTCTCCGGCAATGTGCGTGAACTCGGATTCCGCCCGGACGTCCAGCGGGGCGATGGCTCGGTGACGCACGTCGACGCCGAGACGTTGCTGACCAGCGGACCCGAGATTCATCAGCGCGCGCTGGCGCAGCGGCCTGGTCTGATGGAGCGGCCGGGTCCGTGGTGGGACAACTGAATCCATGACAACGAGGTGAGGCGCAAGGAGTTCGGCAAGCTTCGCTTCCTCCTGCACCACGAGGCAGACGGCACCGCAAGCGGATTCGCCATCTACCGGCCCAAGGTCAACTGGACGGACCGCGGCCAGCCCGACAGCGAAATCCAGATCCAGGAAGTGGTGGCCACCAATCCGCATGCCTACGCTGAGATTTGGCGTCATCTCCTGAATATCGATCTGGTCAGGACCGTCGAATACGACGGTGCCGCAGTCGATGAGCCGATCCTCAGCCTGGTGGCCGACCGGCGCGCGCTCGCCTGCCAGGTCAGGGACGGCGTCTACGTACGCCTGGTGGATCTGCCTCGGGCACTGGGTTTGCGCAGCTATGCCGCTGCGGTCGACGTGGTGCTGGACATCGCCGATGAGTTCTGTCCGTGGAACACCGGCCGGTGGCAGCTACGTGGTGGACCTGATGGAGCCGAATGCGAAAGCACCACGGCGCCGGCGGATATCGCCATGTCGGTACGTGATCTCGGCGCCGTATACCTCGGTGGGGTTGGCCTGCAGGCGCTGGCGAATGCAGGATCCGTTCGTGAGCTCACCCCGGGTTCGGTGCACTGCGCCGCTGTCGCATTCGGCTGGCCCATCGCTCCGGGTGTGCCCGACGATTTCTAGCGATTACGCGGTGCGCCTGGATACCAGGCGCACCGCGGGATCCACGGCGGCGAGTGCCTGCCGCAGCACATCGACCTCGTCAGCCCCGACCTGCGTGACGAAGTGGACCAGGGCCGCGTGCCGGTCGCTCTGCTCGGCAGCTTGTCCGAGCGCGTCGACCATGAGGCCGGCCACCAGCTGATCACGGCTGCGCGACGCGACGTAACGGTGCGCCCGATCATCGCGGAGTTGACGGACCACGCCCTTGCCGGCGAGTCTGCGCAGCACCGTCATGACGGTCGTGTACGCGAGTTTGCGTTCGGCGCAGATGGCGTGATGGACCTCGCGAACGGTCTGTGGCCCGTCCGCGTCCCAGAGGTGATCCATCACCTCGCGTTCCAGATTGCCCAAGTGCCTCAGCATGGCCATCGTCCGTCCCTCTCTGGCGCCCTTTGGGATCTAGTCGCACGGGAGGCCGCTGAGTTCCCGCGGATCCAGCACCTCTGGCGTTCGAACAAAGTTTCGAATACTCTGATGTGGTGGGTTGGCACAACGGTCCGCCGAGCTGGGCGGAGATGCAACGGGTGCTCGAGGGTAAACCTCGGGTGGCCGGTGCTTCCCCCGAGTCGCCGGCCGACGGCGGCGACAGCCCGGCGTGGTCGCGTAAGCGCGGTGACTATCGGCCGGTCAACCGCCCGGCGCGGCCGGGAACATCGGTGCCGTATGCCGAGCTGCATGCCCACTCCGCGTACAGCTTCCTCGACGGCGCCAGTACGCCGGAGGAGCTGGTGGAGGAGGCCGTCCGGCTGGATCTGCGGGCCATCGCGCTGACCGATCACGACGGGCTCTACGGTGTCGTGCGTTTCGCCGAGGCCGCCAAAGAACTCGACATGGCGACGGTTTTCGGCGCCGAACTGTCGCTCAGCAACACTCCACGCACCGAGTTGCCCGACCCGCCCGGTCCGCATCTGCTGGTCCTGGCCCGCGGGCCCGAGGGGTATCGGCGGCTGTCGCGGGAACTGGCCCGGGCGCATCTGGCCGGCGGCGAGAAGGGGGTGCTGAGTTATGACCTGGACACCCTCACCGAGGCTGCGGGCGGGCACTGGCAGATCCTCACCGGCTGCCGTAAAGGCCATGTGCGCCAGGCCTTGTCGTCAGGTGGCGTGGAAGCGGCGGACACGGCGCTGGCCGATCTGGTGGACCGGTTCGGCGCGGACCGGGTGACCATCGAACTGACCCACCACGGACATCCGCTCGACGACGAACGCAATGCGACGCTGGCGGAGCTGGCGCCGCGGTTCGGCATCGGCGTCGTCGCCACCACCGCCGCGCATTTCGCCGCGCCGTCGCGGGGAAAGCTGGCGATGGCGATGGGCGCCATCCGGGCCCGCAACTCGATGGATGAGGCCGAAGGCTGGCTGGCCCCGCTGGGCGGGTCGCACCTGCGGTCCGGGGCGGAGATGGCCCGGCTGTTCGCCCACCACCCGGGTGCGGTGACGAACGCTGCCGAACTGGGGGAGCAGTGTGCATTCGAATTGCGTTTGATCGCACCGAAATTGCCGCCGTTCGACGTGCCGGAAGGGC
Source organism: Mycobacterium sp. SMC-17 (assembly GCF_045310915.1). Taxonomy (NCBI): domain Bacteria; kingdom Bacillati; phylum Actinomycetota; class Actinomycetes; order Mycobacteriales; family Mycobacteriaceae; genus Mycobacterium; species Mycobacterium sp. SMC-17. The sequence continues at coordinate 20,667 of NZ_JBJIAK010000029.1, forward strand.
ATACCGAGATCAGTTGGCTGCGTGAGCTGGTGGCGGAGGGGGCGGCCCGTCGCTACGGCTGGAAACCGGACGCGGACCGGGAGAAGGCGTACCGGCAGATCGAACACGAGCTCAAAATCATTGAGCAGCTGGAGTTTCCGGGCTATTTCCTGGTGGTGCACAGCATCACCGAGTTCTGCCGGAACAGTGACATCCTGTGTCAGGGCCGGGGGTCGGCCGCCAACTCGGCGGTCTGTTACGCACTGGGGATCACGAACGTCGACCCAGTGGCCAACGAGCTGCTGTTCGAACGGTTCCTGTCCCCGGCGCGCGACGGCCCGCCGGACATCGACATCGACATCGAATCGGACCTGCGCGAGAACGTCATCCAGTTCGTCTACCAGAAGTACGGCCGGGACTACGCCGCGCAGGTGGCCAATGTCATCACCTACCGCGGTCGTAGCGCGGTACGGGACATGGCTCGGGCCCTGGGGTTTTCACAGGGGCAGCAGGATGCCTGGAGCAAGCAGATCAGCCGGTGGAACGGACTGGCCGACTCGCCGGACGTCGAGGACATCCCCGCGGCGGTGGTCGACCTGGCGTTGCAGATCAGGAATCTGCCGCGGCACATGGGAATTCACTCCGGCGGCATGGTGATCTGCGACCGGCCGATCGCCGACGTCTGCCCGGTGGAGTGGGCGCGGATGGAGAACCGCAGTGTGCTGCAGTGGGACAAGGACGACTGTGCGGCAATAGGTTTGGTGAAGTTCGACCTGCTGGGGCTGGGCATGCTCTCGGCCCTGCACTACATGATCGACCTGGCCCGGGAGCACATGGGTATCGAGGTGGATCTGGCCAAGCTGGATCTGACCGAGCCGGCGGTGTACGAGATGCTGCAGCGCGCCGACTCGGTCGGGGTGTTCCAGGTCGAGTCCCGGGCCCAGATGGCCACGTTGCCGCGGCTGAAACCCAAGAAGTTCTATGACCTGGTGGTCGAGGTGGCACTGATCCGGCCCGGCCCGATCCAGGGCGGCTCGGTGCACCCGTACATCCGGCGGCACAACGGACTGGAGGACGCGACCTGCGAGCACAAGTCCATGGAAGCGGCACTGACCAGGACGCTCGGGGTGCCGCTGTTCCAGGAGCAGCTCATGCAGCTGGCTGTCGACTGTGCTGGGTTCACCCCGGCCGAGGCCGATCAGCTGCGGCGGGCCATGGGGTCCAAACGGTCCACCGAACGGATGCGGCAGCTGCGCGGACGGTTCTACGACGGCATGCGGGAACTGCACGGCATCACCGGGCCGACAGCCGAGCGGATCTACGAAAAGCTCGAAGCCTTCGCCAATTTCGGTTTTCCGGAGAGTCATGCGCTGAGTTTCGCGTCGCTGGTGTTCTCCTCGTCGTGGTTCAAGCTGCACCACCCCGCGGTGTTCTGTGCGGCATTGCTGCGGGCCCAGCCGATGGGCTTCTACTCGCCGCAGTCGCTGGTGGCCGATGCCCGCCGGCACGGGGTGCTGGTGCATGGGCCGGATGTGAACGCCAGCCTGGCGTACGCGACGTGCGAGAACCGCGGCACCGAGGTGCGGCTGGGACTGGGGACGGTCCGGCATATCGGGGATGAGTTGGCCCAGCGCATCGTCGACGAACGAAATGCCAACGGGCCGTTTACTTCTCTGCTCGACCTGACCGGGCGGGTGCAGCTGTCGGTACCCCAGGCCGAGGCGCTGGCGACGGCAGGCGCGCTGGGATGTTTCGGCATCACCAGGCGGGAGGGGTTGTGGGCGGCCGGAGCGGCGGCCGCCGAACGCCCCGACCGGTTACCTGGCGTCGGGTCGGCCGGCGGCGTACCGGCGCTGCCCGGCATGACGGAACTGGAACTGGCGGCCGCCGATGTGTGGGCCACGGGTATCTCGCCGGACAGCTACCCGACGCAGTTCCTGCGGGAAGGCCTCGACGCGCTGGACGTGGTGCCCGCGAACAAGCTGCTGGAGGTGCCCGACGGCACCCGCATCGTGGTGGCCGGCGCGGTGACGCACCGGCAACGTCCGGCCACCGCGCAGGGGGTGACGTTCATCAACCTGGAGGACGAGACCGGCATGGTCAACGTGCTGTGTGCACCGGGGGTGTGGTCCCGCCATCGCAAGCTGGCGCAGACCGCGCCGGCGCTGTTGGTGCGCGGCATCGTGCAGAACGCCAGTGGGGCGGTCACCGTGATCGCGGACCGGATGGGCCGGCTCGACCTGCGGGTGATGGCGAAATCCCGGGACTTCCGTTGAGGGAGATTCGGCAGGCCGGCGCTTTGGCGGTTGAGTGTGCGTCCTGGCTGAGAGGTACTCGTGCAACTCCGCCCAGGATGCAGGGTCAACTCGATTTCAGCGCTCAGAACCACTGACCCTGACCTGAGGGCACATCCCACTCGAACTAATGCGCCGTAGGTGCAAGGTCAACGCGGAATCCCAAGCGTCGACCGCATATCGACCGACCGAGATCACCCTGATGACGGGCTGACCACCAGACGAAGTGGGTAATTTTGCCAATTTCATTGACATAATTCCCGATTTGTAAAAAGCTGGATCTATGGCAGCGGCACGCTGTCGAGTAGTGTTACCGAGACCGCCGGTACCGCAAAATTGACCGCGAATCCGTGATCGACTCAGGAGAGCCAGTATGCCCGCACCGTCAGCGCAGGTTTTCGATCGTCTGCGTCAACTGGCCGCCATTGAGAACATCGACGCCCGGCCGACCCGCACCATCGACGAGGTCTTCACCGGTAAGCCACTGGCCACCATCCCGGTCGCGACCGCCGAAGATGCCGAGAAGGCGTTCGCCAAAGCGCGTGCCGCCCAGCGTGATTGGGTCAAGCGCCCGGTCGCCGAGCGGGCCGCGGTGATCGCGCGCTACCGCGACCTGGTTCTCGAGAACCGGGAATTCCTCATGGACCTGCTGCAGGCCGAAGCCGGCAAGGCGCGGTGGGCGGCCCAGGAAGAGATCATCGACCTGTTCGCCAACGCGGACTACTACGCCAAGGTCGCGGCCAAGCTGCTCAAGCCGCGCCGCGTCGCGCCGCTGCTTCCGGGCCTGAACCGGACCACCGTCGCCTACCAGCCCAAGGGTGTCGTCGGCGTCATCTCGCCGTGGAACTACCCGATGACGCTGACGGTCTCCGACGCCGTCCCCGCCCTGCTCGCGGGCAACGCCGTGGTGCTCAAGCCGGACAGCCAGACCCCGTACTGCGCGCTGGCCTGCGCCGAGCTGCTGTACGGCGCCGGTCTGCCGCGGGCGCTCTACGCCGTGGTCCCCGGACCGGGCTCGGTTGTCGGCACCGCGATCGCCGACAACTGCGACTACCTGATGTTCACCGGCTCCTCGGCCACCGGCAGCCACCTCGCCGAGCACGCCGGTCGTCGCCTCATCGGGTTCTCCGCCGAACTCGGCGGCAAGAACGCGATGATCGTCGCCCAGGGCGCCAACCTCGACAAGGTGGCCAAGGCCGCCACCCGGGCCTGCTTCTCGAACGCCGGCCAGCTCTGCATCTCGATCGAGCGCATCTACGTCGAACGCGACATCGCCGACGAGTTCACCCGCAAGTTCGGTGACCAGGTGCGCAAGATGCAGCTCGGCACCGCCTACGACTTCAGCGTGGACATGGGCAGCCTCATCTCCGAGGGCCAGCTCAAGACCGTCTCCGGTCACGTCGACGACGCGAAGGTCAAGGGCGCCAAGGTGATTGCCGGTGGCAACGCCCGCCCGGACATCGGCCCGCTGTTCTACGAGCCGACTGTCCTCACCGACGTCACCTCCGACATGGAGTGCGCCAACAACGAGACCTTCGGCCCGCTGGTGTCGATCTACCCGGTCGCCGACGTCGATGAGGCCATCGCCAAGGCCAACGACACCGAGTACGGGCTCAACGCCAGCGTGTGGGCCGCCTCCATCGAGGAGGGCGAGCAGATCGCGTCGCGCCTGCGGTCCGGCACGGTCAACGTCGACGAGGGTTACGCCCTGGCCTGGGGCAGCCTCGGCGCACCGATGGGCGGCATGGGCATCTCGGGTGTGGGCCGCCGGCACGGTGCCGAGGGTCTGCTGAAATACACCGAATCCCAGACCATTTCGACGTCCAAGGTGCTCAACCTCGACCCGCCGTTCGGCCTGTCGAAGTCGCTCTGGCAGAAGTCGCTGGTGCCGATCGTGCGCGCAGTGACGAAACTGCCCCGGCACTGACGGGCACCGAGCCCGCCGCCACCAGGGTGCCGGCGGGCCGGCGGTAATGTGCGGCTATGACGCTGAACCTCACCGCTGACGAAGTGCTGACCTCGACTCGATCGGTGCGTAAGCGACTCGACTTCGAGAAGCCCGTGCCGCGCGAGGTGATCATGGAGTGTCTCGATCTGGCGCTGCAGGCGCCGACCGGCTCCAACAACCAGGGCTGGCAGTTCGTCTTCGTCGAGGACGAGGCCAAGAAGAAGGCGCTGGCCGACATCTACCGCACCAACGCCACCCCGTACCTCGCGATGGACGCACCGCAGCGCGGCGACATGCGTGACGACCGGGCCGGCGCGGTGAAGAGCTCGGCGGAGTTCCTCAACGAGAACTTCGAGAAGGCGCCGGTGCTGATGATCCCGTGCCTGGAGGGCCGGCCCGACCGCGCCGAGGCCGGCATGCAGGCCTCGTACTGGGGCTCGCTGCTGCCGGCGGTCTGGAGCTTCATGCTCGCGCTGCGCTCGCGCGGACTGGGCTCCGCGTGGACGACACTGCACCTGCTCGGCGACGGTGAGCGGAAGGCGGCCGAGCTCCTGGGCATCCCGTTCGAGCGCTACACGCAGGGCGGACTGTTCCCCATCGCCTACACCAAGGGCACCGATTTCAAGAAGGCCCAGCGACTGCCGGCCGAGCAGCTCGCCCACTGGGACACCTGGTGAGCTGAGGCGTCGGCTCGGTCAGATGCCCTCGGCGAAGCCGAGCTGACGCCACGCCTCGTACACCGCGACGGCCGCGGCATTGGACAGGTTCAGCGACCGCCGGCCCGGGATCATCGGGATCCGGACCTGCTGGGTGATGTGCGGGTCGGCGAGGGTCTCGGGGTCCAGGCCGGTGGGCTCGGGGCCGAACATCAACACGTCGTTCCCCTGGTAGGCCACGTCGGCGAACGACGAATTCGCGTGCGCGGTAAAGGCGAACACCCGTGCCGGCAGGAGTGTCTGCCAGGCGGTCGGCAGATCGGGGTGCACCGTCACCGATGCCAGATCGTGGTAGTCCAGGCCCGCGCGACGCAGTTTCGGCTCGGACAGGTCGAAGCCGAGCGGCTCGACCAGATGCAGCTCGGCGCCTGTGGCGGCGACCATCCGGATCGCATTGCCGGTGTTCGGCGCGATCCGGGGTGAGTAGAACAGCACCTTCAGTGCCACCGTGGCGCCTCTCTGTCTGGGTCTAGGTGGGGCCGAAGTAGGTTACTGTGCTGCCGCTGAATCGGCGGCGCCATGGGGCACCTGGTTCAGATCCGCATGCGGTGACACCAGGGCGTCGAGTGCGGTCAGGCACAGGTCGACGGCGGCGTCACGAGAAAAGCTCTGCAGCTCAAGCCATTCCAATGCCACTTCGCGCACCAGCGCCAGCCATCCGGACAGCGCCACCGACACCAGATCGCGACCGGACCCCGCGAGGTCCAGGGCGTCCAGTGCGTGGTCGCGCAGCCGGGTGAGTTCGAAGGTGATCGGGCTGCGCACCGCGGGATCGGCGGCTATGGCGCTGCGATTGGCGATCATCATCAGCGTCAGGTTCTGCTCGTAGAACGTGAAGTGCGCGACGAGCGCACTGCGGATCTGGGCCCGCACGGTGTCGACGGCGGTGAAGTGCGAGTCGTGAGCCAGCTTCTCGTGCGCCCGCGCCCAGAGCGCCGCGAACAGTTCCTTCTTGCTGGGGAAGTAGTGGTAGATCAAAGCCCGCGAGATTCCGGCCTGCGCCGCGATGTCCTCCATCGCCACCTGCTCGAACGGCAGGACAGAGAATGCCGCCATCCCGAGATCGAGGATCTGGTCCCGACGTTGCTCGGGGGTCAGCCGGCTCCGTGCCATCTAGGCACTCTAAATCACCAATACCGCGCGCTTTTACCACACAACTGTGCAACACATAGGTCACGAACGCTGTTCGTTGGATGTGAAGCATGGAAACGGCTGCTCATCGCTGTCATACTGCGACAGATTGCCAGGCGGATTTCCCGTGCCCGAGTGGGCTGATAATCCGGCGGGGAACACCAATATGAACCAAGCGCCTGTAACTGTTTGCGGACCGATGGCCGGCGGGAAAGCCGAGCCGCGATGACTGCTGCGCAACAGTTTTCGGCAGCTGATCAGGTCACCCGCGCGCCTGCAAAACGCCCGTCGCGCTTCGCGCCGTCGAATTGGCCGGTCGCCTGGAAAGTTTTCGCCATCGCCTTTGTGCCTTTGGCGCTGGCCGGCACGTTCGGCGGAATGCGTATCTATTCGGGCTGGACGGACGCCGCGGATTTGCGCCGCGCGGCGGACCGCGCCGAAATGGTGCCTGCCATCGAGAACTACATGGCGACGTTCGACGCCGCGATACTGGCCACGTCCACCGGCGGAGACGCGCAGCAGGCGCTCAGCGCCTACGACGAGAGCAAACGGCGGCTGCAGCACCGGCTGACGGAGACCGATGTCGCCACCGACGTCGGTACCGGCGTCAAAACCCTGCTCGACGGCGGCCAGGGGCTGCTCAACAAGGTCGCGGCCAACAGCATCGGACTGCGTGAGCGCGTGACGTCGTACGCGCCGCTCCTGCTGACCGCCGAGGACACGATCACCGGTTCGGTACGCATCGACGACGAGAAGATCCGCGCCGAGACGCAGGGTCTGAGCCGGGCCGTCGGCGCCCGCGGTCAGATGATGATGCAGCAGCTGCTCGTCACCCTCGGCGGCGAACTGCCGGACAACGAACTGCGCAGCTCGATGACCACCCTGGCGGGCACGGAGCCGTCGACGTTGTTCGGCATGAGTGAAGTCCTGGGTGTCGGCTCGCCCGAAGCGCAGAAGCTGGCCCAGGAGATGGTCAAGCGGATGTCGATGATGTCCGACCCCAATGTGCCGCTCGTCAACAATCCCGACCTGAGCCAGTCGATCCAGACCACCAGCGGCATCGCCGGCAAGTTGCTCGACAGCGTGTCCGCGACCGTCGTCTCGGCGGTCGACGATCAGGCCACCGCCAAGCGCACCGAAGCCATCCGCGATTCGGCCATCGTCGGCGCCGTGATGGTGCTGGCCCTGCTCATCGTGTTGTACATGGCGCGGACGCTGATCCGGCCGCTGCGGCGACTGCGTACCAGCGCCCTCAAGGTCGCGCACGAAGACCTGGTCCGTGAGCTCGACGAGGTCCGGTCCGGCGCCGACGTCACCGTCCGCCCGCTGCCGGTGCAGAGCACCGAGGAGATCGGGCAGGTTGCGCACGCGGTCGACGAGCTGCACGAACAGGCCGTGCTGCTCGCCGGTGAGCAGGCCCGGCTCCAGCTTCAGGTCAGCGACATGTTCGAGACGCTGTCACGGCGCAGCCGGTCGTTGATCGACCAGCAGCTGACCGTCATCGATCAGTTGGAGCGTGACGAACAGGACCCGCAGCGGCTGGCCAAGCTGTTCCGGCTGGACCATCTGGCCGCGCGGATGCGGCGCAACGGCGCCAACCTGCTGGTGCTGGCCGGCACCAACGTGCCGCACGAACAGGGCGAGCCGGTGCCGGTGACCGCGGTGATCAATGCCGCGGCGTCCGAGGTCGAGGAGTACAAGCGAGTGGCCATCGTCGCCGCCCCCGACACCGAGATCCACGGTTCGGTCGCAGGCGATCTGGTGCACATGATGGCCGAGCTGCTCGACAACGCGCTGCGGTACTCGCCGCCGACGTCGGAGGTGCAGGTCTCCGCGGTGCACGCGCCCAACGGTGCCCTGGTGATCGAGGTCAGCGACGGCGGCCTGGGCATGACCGAAGCCGATCTGCGCATGGCCAACAGCCGTCTGCGCTCGGGCGGCGAGGTCAACACCTACACCGCGCGGCACATGGGCCTGTTCGTGGTCGGCCGGCTGGCCACTCAGCACGGCCTGGTCGTCCGGCTGCGCGACACCGTCGAAGGGGATCCCGACTCGGGCACCACCGCGGGCATCTACGTTCCCGTCGAGCTACAGGCCGGGCTGCCCGCCATCCCGGACTTCGGGACCTACTGGGACGGCTCATCGACCGCCGAGACAGGCGTGACAGAACTGCCGGGCCTCGGCCCCGACACCGGCGGGTTCGCGACCTTCGGCGCCGTGGCCCAGCCCGTCGCTCAGCCCCCGGCGCCGCCCGCTCCGTCGGTCGAGCCGGCGTACGTGGCGCCCCCGGCCCGTAACGGGTTCGGCGCCGGCCCCGCCGACGCGGGCGACCTCAGCGGCGTCAACCTGCCGCAGCGCAATCCCGGAGCCAGCGGCATCGCCGGCCGCACCGAGTCGCCCGTCGAGCGACCCGCACAAGCGCCGACCGACACGTCGTCGTTCTTCGCGGCCCGGGCCCAGACTCCGAACGCGACGCCCGAGCCGGTGCGTCCGGCGCGCGAGCCGGTCCGCCCCGCTGTCCAGCCCGCGCCGCCGGTCCGCCCCGCCCCGACGCCCCAGCCGAGCACCACCGCCGGAAGTGAGGACGCCATCTACCAGAAGATGCTCTCGGAATGGCTGATCGACGATCCCACGCAGTTGGCGAACAGCACCGACCTCGACTGGCAGACGGTGTGGGACCAGGGTTGGTCGGCGGCGGCCGCCGCACAGGACGCGGCGGTCGTCGAGCACACCGAGGCGGGCCTGCCGGTCCGTCAGCCCGGTGCCCGGCTGATCCCCGGTTCGCCCGACGAGGGCGTCCACCCCGAAACCACCGACGAGGGCGCACCGCGGCGGGATCCCGCCGCGGTGCGGGCCAGCATCAGCGGACACTTCGGCGGCGTGCACGCCGGTCGGTCGCAGTCCCGGGACACGGGAGGCCGGTGATGACGCGCACGACCCAGCGCGAGTCGCTGGACTGGCTGGTCACGAAATTCGCCGACGAGGTGTCCGGCGTGGCGCACGCCATCCTGGTGTCGGCCGACGGACTGCTGATGGCCGCGAGCTCGCGGATGCCCACCGAGCGGGCCGACCAGCTGGCCGCCGTCGCCTCCGGGCTGGCCAGTCTGGCCACCGGCGCCTCGCAGCTGTTCGACGGCGGGCACGTGCTGCAGTCCGTGGTCGAGATGGAGCACGGCTACCTGCTGCTGATGCGCGTCGGCGACGGTTCGAACCTCGCGACGCTGGCGACCCGGTCGTGCGACATCGGCCAGATCGGCTACGAGATGGCGATTCTCGTCGAACGCGTCGGGACCGTCGTGCAATCCGCCCGCAGGACCCGATAGGGGACAACCATGGAGCCGACATCTGACGCCTGGGAGTCCGCGTTCACCGCGGAGCAGCCCAGCCTGGTGCGGCCCTACACGCTGACCGCGGGCCGGACCACCACCGAGATCGAGCTGCCCATGGAAGCGCCGATCTACCCGCTGGCGGCCGCCCCGGCGTCGTACTGGCCCGGCAACGACGTGCGCGGCGAGATTCTCAAACTCGGTTCCACCCGGCCCTCGGTGGCCGAGGTCGCGGCAAAGTTAGCAATACCACTCGGTGTTGCGCGTGTGCTGATCGGCGACCTCGTCACGCAGGGTTATCTTCAAGTACACGCCACGCTCGGCACCACGGCGAGCATCGACGACCGGCGTGACTTGATCGGGAGGACACTGCGTGGCCTACGGGCACTCTGATCGGCACGCCCCCGCGTCGACGAAGATCGTCATCTCGGGTGGGTTCGGTGCCGGTAAGACGACGTTCGTCGGCGCGGTCTCCGAGATCATGCCGCTGCGCACCGAGGCCATCGTCACCAACGCCTCGGTCGGCGTCGACGCCCTCGCCGGCACCCCCGACAAGAACACCACCACGGTGGCCATGGACTTCGGCCGCATCACGCTGGCGGACGACCTGGTGCTCTACCTGTTCGGCACACCGGGGCAGCGCCGCTTCTGGTTCATGTGGGACGACTTGGTGCGCGGCGCCATCGGCGCGATCATCCTGGTCGACGTCCGCCGGCTGCAGGACAGCTTCGCCGCCGTCGACTTCTTCGAGGCGCGCGGTCTGCCGTTCATCATCGCCGTCAACGAATTCGACGGCGCGCCAAGGCATCCCGGCCATGCGGTCCGTAAGGCGCTGGCATTGGCCGACCACATTCCGGTAGTCACCGTCGACGCGCGGCAGCGGCAGTCGGCGCGCGACGCGCTCATCACCGTCACCGAATACGCGCTGACGCGGCTGGGCGCCCCGGCCTAACGGGCCAGGTCCCACTGACCATAGTCGGCAGCCAGGATGTCGTCCTCGTCGACGTGGATGTCGCCGATCATGGTGCCCGGATCGGACGCCGTCACGACCGTCGCCTGATACAGCACCGCCATCGGCGCGCGGGCGCCACCGGACCACGCCCGTGTCTGCCAGGCCCACCGATGTCCGGGCGTGGCGGAGCGGCCGATGACGCCGTCGTCGGCCGCCCAGGTGACCTGACGGGCGCCGCCGTAGATTCCGGTGCGCTGCACCCCGAGCACCGAATTGATGCCCTTGAACCATTGCAGCGCAACGTTTTTCCACGTGTCGGCGGAGATGTCCTCGTCGACGCTGAAGAAGATCGGCGCGGTGTCCGGGCCACCGGCTGCCCCATGCAGGCTCAGCGCGGTGCGGGCGTCGGCCACGCCGCCGTCGAAGCCGCGGGTGTAGTCCGACGGGCTGTTGACCCAGCCCGGTTTGCCGTACTGGTAGACGCTCACCACCTGCAGGCCCGCGGCCCGCAGCGCGTCGGTGTAGCCGCGGCTGACGGGCTTGAAGTCGAAGGTGGCGCCCGGCCGTAGTTCCGACACGTAGACGATGACACCGGTGTAGCCGGCGGCGACCACCTGGTCGACGGGCACCTGCAGATGTGTGAAGTCGATCAGTTTGCCGTTGCCGGCGGAGCCGACGGGTTTGCCGTTGTCGGCCAAGGCAATCGGGGTGCTCAGTGACGCGGCCAGTCCGGCTGCGGTCAGCGTGAGAAAACCACGTCTCGACAGGCGGTCAGCGGGGCGTGCCATGTCTGCCATGGGGGCTATCGTACGAACACGTGACGGTTCCCGACGAGCACTGGCAAGACACGGAATTCACCGGAGTCGTCTTTCGCGACGAATACGACGGTGACCTGAGCCGGCTGCGCACCGAGCGCGTCGTCTTCACCGACTGCGACTTCAGCGGCGTCGACCTCACCGAATCCGAGCATTCGGGCTCGGCGTTCCGCAACTGCACCTTCCGGCGGACAAGGCTGGCGCACAGCACGTTCCGGCACTGCACCTTGCTGGGGTCGACGTTCACCGAGTGCTCGATGCGGCCCATCACCATGGTCGAGGTCGACCTGCGGCTCGCGGTGCTGGCCGGTTGCGATCTCCGTGCGGTGGATCTGACCGACTGCCGGCTGTCCGAGGCCTCGCTCGTCGGCACCGACCTGCGCAAGGCCGTGCTACGCGCCGCCGATCTACGCGGCGCGCGGGTGCAGGACGCGAAGTTCGAACAGGCGGACCTCCGCGCGGCCCGCACCGATGCGACGTTCTGGACCACCGCCGGGTTGCGGGGCGCCCGCATCGACGTCGATCAGGCCATCGCCTACGCCGTCGCCCACGGCCTGGACCTGTCCAGCTAGCCCCTAGTCGGCCTTCAGACGGATCCGCCAGCGCACGAAGCCGAGATAGCAGGCCGACAGCAGCAGCAGGGCACCGATGTCGGTCCACCACGCGCCGGTGGTGTGGTGCCAGAACTTGTCATTGGGCAGCACCGGCTCGGGGACCAATCTGGTCAGATCGATGGTCGAGGCCGACGATGCGAAACCCCACCGTGCCGGCGTGAGCCAGGACAACTGGTCGAGCACCACGCGGCCGGTGACCGGAATCAAGCCGCCCGAGAACACCAACTGGCTCATGACGGCCACCACGAGCAGCGGCATGATCTGCTCGGCGGATTTGGCCAGACCGGACAACGCCAGACCCGTCATGGCCGCGGCCACACACGTCATCGAGATGTCGACGAACATCTCGAGGCTGCGGCTCGGTATCACCGAACCGTTCGTGACCGCTCCGGCGCCCCAGCCTTTGCCCATGATCGTGATGGCCACGACGATGGACGACTGGACGACGGCGAAGGCAGTGAACACCGCGACCTTCGCCGCCAGGTACGCGGTGGTGGACAGGCCGACGGCCTGTTCCCGCCGGAAGATCGCCCGCTCACCGATCAGAGCGCGAATGGTCAGTGCGGTGCCCATGAAGATGGCGCCGACGTTCATCATCACCAGGATCTGGCCCGGCTCGCTCGGCGCGGCGCCGAAATCAGGCGGGCCGGCCGGGAGCGGTTTGCCGAAGCCCACGCTGGACTTGTTCGGGCCGCCGCCGGGCACCGACAGTGACAGCACGCCCATGATGAACGGCAAGAACAGCAGGAACGCGGTGTAGGCGCGGTCGGCCAGGACCAGCTTCACCTGTCGTCGGGCGATGGTGGAGAACTGGCGCAGCAGCGACGTCTTCGCCGGCGCACCCAGGTCTGCCGGTGTTGCCGCGGGTGGCTGCGGCGGCGGCGGGCCGGAGCGTTCCAGGAATCGTTGGTGGGCCGCTTCCGGATCGCCGGCAACCGACGAGAAAATGTCGGCCCAGTTGGTGGTGCCCAGTTCGGGACCGATCTGGCTCGGCGGGCCGCAGAAGGCCGTCATGCCGCCCGGTGCCAACAGCAGCACCTGATCGCAGACGTCCAGGTAGGTCAGCGAGTGCGTGACCACCAGAACCACACGACCGGCATCGGCCAGCTGGCGCAGCATGGTCATCACCTGGCGGTCCAGCGCCGGGTCCAGACCGGACGTCGGCTCATCCAGGATCAGCAACGACGGCCCGGTCAGCAGCTCGAGCGCCACCGAAGCACGCTTGCGCTGACCGCCGGAGAGTTTCTCCACCCGGGTGTCCAGATGCTTCGTCATCTCGAGCTCTTCGAGCACCTGCATGACGACCTGCTCGCGGTCTTCCTTCGTGGTGTCCGGTGGCAGCCGCAGCTCGGCGGCGTACATCAGGGCCTGCCGGACGGTCAACGAACCGTGCACCACATCGTCCTGCGGCACCATGCCGATTCGGGACCGCAGCGAGGCGTACTCGGCATGGATGTCGTGGCCCTCGAACGTGACGGTGCCACTGGTCGGATGCGTCAGGCCGGCGACCTGCTTGGAGAACGTCGACTTGCCGGCGCCCGACGGGCCGATCACCGCGGTCAGCGTGCCGGGGCGGGCGTCCAGCGAGATGTTGTTCAGCAGGGTCTTGTTGCCCTCGATGGTCCACGTCAGGCCGTGGACCTCGAGCCCACCGGTGCGGGTGTCCGCGGTGGTGACGGTGCGGCGGGCCAGGGTGCCACCGCTGTAGACGAGGTCGACGTTACCGATGGTGACGGTGTCGCCGTCGCGGAGCATCGCCTCTTCGACCCGCTGGCCGTTGACGAAGGTGCCGTTGATGCTGCGGTTGTCGATGATCTGGGCGCCGCCGCCCGCAGACGGAACCAAGGTCGCGTGGTGTCGCGATGCCAGGACGTCGGGGATGACGATGTCGTTGTCGGTGCCGCGACCGATCTTGATGGCCCCCGCCGGCACCTCGGCGTTGCGGCCGGGCCGCAGGATCTTGAGCATCGTCGTGCCGAGGTTGTTCTCGCTGGGCCGCGCGACGGCGGTCGGCCCGAACTGGGTGGCAGGCGAGCTCGACTCTTCAGGAACGACGCGCGCCGGCGCCGGCCGCGACATCGGCGCCGACGGCGGCGCGTACTGCTGGGGGCCGGTCGGGTAGCGCGGTGGCTGTTGCTGGCCATACTGCGGCTGCGGGCCACTCGGATACTGCGGCTGCGGACCCGACGGGCTGAAGGTCTGCGGACCGCTCGGGTAGCGCTGCTGTGCCGCCGACGGCGGCGTGTACGGCTGCTGGCTGGGCCAGGTCGCGCTGGGCCGGTGGTTGGTCGACGGCGTCGGGGCGACGGGCATGGACGTCGTCGGCGGCGTGCCGGCCGGGCCCAGGTGCTGGCCGACCTCGAAGGTCAGCAGCGGTCCGTCGGGGTTACCGATGTTCACCGCCGAGCCGTTGTGCAGATCGGCGGCCGGGACACGCTGCCCGTTGACGTACATGCCGTTGAGGCTGCCGTTGTCGACCGCGACCCAGCGGCCGTGATCGAAACGCAGCATCAGGTGTGCGCGCGAGATCAGCGGGTGGGCGACGCGGAAGTCGGCGCGCAGATCGCGGCCGACGACGACGTCGTTTCCCGGGGCGAACGTGCGCGTGGTGGCGTCATGGCGAACGGTTAGCGCTGGCAGTGCGGCTGGTCCAGTCATCGAAGGCAACTCTATCCGTTGCCGGGGACTTTCCTGGGGACCAGCCGGGTCAGTACGGCTTGCCGGTGACCACGCAGTGGGTCCGGGTGTAGATGGTGGGCATGCACAGATTGCAGTGTGTGCAGCCTGATTTCGTGGTGTTGTCGGCTTGGATGCGGTTCAGCAGGTCCGGTTCGGCCAGCAGGGCCCGGCCCATCGCGACGAATTCGAACCCTTCGGCCATGGCCAAATCCATGGTGTCGCGGTTGGTGATGCCGCCCAGCAGGATCAGCGGCATCGACAGTTCGGCGCGGAACTGGCGGGCCTGCTCGAGCAGGAACGCCTCCCGGTACGGGTATTCGCGGAAGAACTTGTGTCCGCTCATCCGGATGCCCCACCGCAGCGGTGGCTTGAAGTTGGCGGCGAACTCTTTGACCGGGGCATCGCCGCGGAACAGGTACATCGGGTTCACGAGCGAGCTGCCCGCGGTGAGCTCGAGGGCATCGAGGTTGCCGTCCTCCTCGAGCCATTTCGCGGTCTGCAGCGACTCGTCGAGGGGGATGCCGCCGCGCACGCCGTCGGTCATGGTGAGTTTGGCGATCACCGCGATCTGATTCCCGACGGCCTCACGTACCGCGGCCACGGTGCCGCGGGCCACCTTGGCCCGGTTGTACAGGGAGCCGCCGAACTCGTCGCGGCGCTTGTTGATCAACGGCGACAGGAACGAGGAGGCGAAGTAGTTGTGTCCCAAGTGGACTTCCACGGCGTCGAACCCGGCCTCGATCGCCAACCGGGCGGCGTTCGCGTGCGCGGCCATCACCGCGTCGATGTCGGCGCGGGTGGCTTTTTTGGCCAAGCGCATCGACAGCGGGTTGAAGAACCGCACCGGGGCCAGCGCTGTGGCTTTGTTGGTGCGGGGGTTGGCGACCGGGCCGGCGTGCCCGATCTGCGCGCTGATCGCCGCCCCCTCGCCGTGCACCGCATCGGTGAGTCTGCGCAGCCCGGGCACGGCCTCGGGGCGCATCCACAACTGCCACCCATCAGTGCGACCGCCCGGGGACACCGCGCAATAGGCGACCGTCGTCATCCCCACCCCACCGGCGGCCGGCAGCCGGTGATAGCGGATCAGATCATCGGTGACCAGCGCATCCGGGGTTGCCGCCTCGAACGTCGCCGCCTTGATCACCCGGTTCCGCAACGTGATCGGACCGAGCTTGGCTGCACTGAAGACGTCAGTGGACACATTGGGCTGGGTGTTCACTTCCGCAGCTGACCACGCCGTCCTGGGTGGTGTCAACGGCGGTTCCCGGGGGCCTGACACAATGTTCGTCGTGGGTGCAATCACGCTGGACGGCAAGGCCACACGCGACGAGATCTTCACTGACCTGACCAAGCGGGTGGCGGCCTTGACTGCTGCCGGTCGGACGCCGGGTCTGGGTACGGTGCTGGTCGGTGACGACCCGGGCTCACACGCCTACGTGCGCGGCAAGCACGCCGACTGCGCCAAGGTCGGCATCAACTCGATCCGCCGGGACCTGCCCGCCGACATCAGCCAGGCCGAGCTGAACGCCGTTATCGATGAGCTGAACGCCAACCCTGAGTGCACGGGCTACATCGTGCAGCTGCCGCTGCCCAAGCACCTCGACGAGAACGCCGCGCTGGAGCGCATCGACCCCGACAAGGACGCCGACGGGCTGCACCCGACCAATCTGGGTCGGTTGGTGCTGAACGAGCCCGCACCGCTGCCGTGCACGCCGCGCGGCATCGTGCACCTGCTGCGCCGTTTCGAGGTGCCGATCGCCGGTGCACATGTCGTGGTGATCGGCCGCGGCGTCACCGTGGGCCGGCCGATGGGCCTGCTGCTCACGCGGCGTTCGGAGAACGCGACAGTGACGTTGTGCCACACCGGAACTCGTGATCTGCCGGCGCTGACCCGGCAGGCCGACATCATCATCGCGGCGGTCGGTGTGCCGCACATGTTGACTGCCGACATGGTCAAGCCGGGCGCGGCCGTCGTCGACGTGGGGGTCAGCCGGGTCGACGGCAAGCTCGCCGGCGACGTCCACCCCGACGTGTGGGAGGTCGCCGGTCACGTGTCGCCCAACCCCGGTGGTGTCGGACCGCTGACCCGGGCCTTCCTGCTGGCCAACGTGGTCGAGGCTGAAGAGGCGAAACTGTCTTGACCGCAAAGGAATTCGCCCGGAAGGTATTCGCCGGCCAATGGCCGATCCTGTCGGTGGGCGTGTTCTTCGTGGTGGCGTTCGCGTTGGTGGTCGGCGGCTACTGGCGCCGCGGCGCGCTCGTGATGGCGATCGGCGTCGGGATCGCGGCGGTCATGCGGCTGCTGCTGACCGATGACCGTGCCGGCCTGCTCGTGGTGCGCAGCCGGATCATCGACGTCGCGACAACAGCGTCGGTCAGCGCCGTCATGCTGTACGTGGCGTGGACCATCAATCCGTTGGGGACTGCCTAGCTTTTGGCCCGAGGCCGGTGCCTCACGCCGTCGGGAGCAGCGCCACTGGGCCATCCTTGCGTAGCTGTGCCGGGGTGACCCCGAACCAGCGCTTGACCGACCTCGTCATGGACGACTGTTCGGAGTAGCCGAGGACGGCCGCGACCTGGCTCAGGGGCAGCTCGGTTTCTAGCAGCAACCGGCGCGTCGCCGACCGGTAGACGTCGGCCCGGATGTCCTCGAACGTGGCGTGCTCGTCTGACAGTCGCCGCTGCAACGTCCGCGGATGCATGTTGAGCAGATCGGCGATCTCCGCCTTGGTGCCCCGGTTGGCTCCGATGGTGCTCTTCAGTGTGCGCTGCACGCGTTCCGAAAGGCTTTGTCCGGCTGCGGGACAACGGGTGGCCATGTACGCGATCGCCTGGCTGCGGAGGTGCGGCTTGATGGACTGGATTCGGGCGTGCAGCAGATCGCGCTCCAAATGTATTGCCGCGTAGGGCTGTTCGAAAGCGACAGGTGCATCGAAATGGGAACGGTAGGCGCTGCGCGCTCCGACCGGCGAGTGTGGGAGGCATACGCCCTGCAGGCGCAGTGGAATTGGCGAAAGACTCTGTGCCATCCGGTATGTCGACGACAGGTACGCATCGATCAACTGCCGCTGTGGGACCGCGCGCTCGAGTTTGACGTCGAAACGCACCGTGATGCAGCCGGGCAGGTGCGGGCTGGGGTCCTCGATGACCAACTCGTAGCAGGGGCTGTGAAAGAACAGATACCGCGATGCGTTGGCCGTCGCCTCGTACACCGTGTCGCTGTTCTGCACGACCACCGCGAGCAGGCCCAATATCGACAGGTCCTGACGGCTGCCCAGCCGGAGGCCGAGCGTGGGCAGCCGGTGCTGCCGGGCGGCGTTCTCGAGGAGGAGCGCGACGGCGTCGAGGGGGACCATCGTTTCGGCATCGTGCAATGCATCCGGGTCCAGTCCGCTCTGCCGGTACAACCGGTCGGGGTCGCCGGAGAGTTCGCGGATGAACGGGGCGAAGTCCTGCAGCACGCCAGCTCTGATCGACTCGTCCACGTTCGTCAGTGTCGAAATCCGTGTCTCGATATGTCAAGAGCGATTTCCCGGCCGCACCGAAGATCACACGGTGAACTTCGATGAGTACCGCACATACGACGCCACCGGGCTGGCGAAGCTGGTCGCCGACAAAGAGGTGTCGCCCGCGGAATTGCTGACACTGGCCCGGGACCGGGCCGCAGCGGTGAATCCCAAGATCAACGCCATCGTCCGCGATGTGCCCGCCGCGTTGCCGTCGGACGAGCTCAGTGGTCCCTTCGCGGGTGTGCCGTTCCTGATCAAGGACCTCGGGCAGGACTACGCGGGCCTGCCGAGCTCACACGGATCCCGTTCACTGAAGTCGTTGCCGGCCACGGAACACGCGACGATCGTGCAGCGCTGGCTCGACGCCGGGTTGGTGATATTCGGCAAGACCAACCTGCCGGAGTTCGGGGCGAAGGCCATTTCCGAACCCGAGGTGTGGGGTCCCGCGCGCAATCCATGGGATCTGACGCGAACGCCGGGCGGCTCGTCGGGCGGTTCGGCCGCCGCCGTCGCCGCGGGAATCGTGCCCTGCGCCGGTGCCAACGACGGTGGCGGATCAACGCGCATCCCCGCGGCCTGCTGCGGACTGGTCGGGTTGAAGCCCGGACGCGGGCTGACTCCCTTCGGTCCCGGCAGCGGCGAGATGATGCACGGCGCAGCGGTGCAGGGAGTGGTATCGCGGACGGTGCGCGACACCGCCGCGATGTTCGACGTCATCAGCGGCGGCGAGCCCAGCGGGCCCTATGTTCCGGGGATACCGACGACGTCGTTCGCGTCGGCTGTGGGTGAGCGCCCGGCGAAACTGCGGATCGGCGTCCGGGTGCCCGCAGCGATCACGCCGGCGCCGCACCCTGAGGCGTTCGCGGCGGTGGCGGCGACGGTGCGCACCCTGACCGAGCTCGGCCACCACGTGGAGGAATTGCCGCAGGCGCCGTTCGATGACGGTGAGTTGGCGCGGGACTTCCTGCTCACCTGGTTTGTGTTTCTGGCCTGGGAGGTCGCCGATGCCAAGCGGCTGACGGGTGCGGGCGACGACGCGTTCGAGCGCGAGACGTTGATCATGGCGGCGCTCGGGCGCGCGACCAGCAGCGTCGACTACGTGGCCGCTGTGCAACGGCGCCACGACCATGCCCGCCGGCTCACCACGTTCTTCGAGTCGTACGACCTGCTACTGACGCCGACGCTGGCGACGCCGCCCCCGAAGATCGGCGAGTTCGACCTGCCGGCGGCCCTGCGACCCGCGGTCGACGTGTTGCTCAAGACCCGCACCGCATCCTTCCTGCGATACACGAAGATCGTCGACGACATGGTGGAGAAGAACCTCGGCTGGGTTCCGTATACGCAATTGGCGAATCTGACCGGCCGCCCGGCCATCTCGTTGCCGTTGCACTGGACCGCCGACGGGCTGCCGCTCGGTGTCCAGTTCGTGGCTCCGCTCGGAGGTGAATCGCTACTCATCCAGCTGGCCGCTCAACTCGAGGAAGCGATGCCCTGGGCGGACCGTATCGCCCCGCTGTAGCGGCGACACATTCACCCCGCACTCGCGCGGGGAATTGAATCGGACTAAAGTCCGTTTAATTCGATCGGGTCATCCCGACCGTGAAACTCAGCCCTGAGGAGCTCAACATGAACACGGCACTGTGGATCGTCGCCGGCGTACTGGCATTCGTCTTCGCCGGAAGCGGCAGCATGAAGCTGGTCCTGCCCAAGGAGAAGCTGGTCGCGCAAGGCCTCGGCGGACTCGCCGACGTGGACCCGAACGCCATCCGCGGTATCGGCGCGGCCGAAGTGGCCGGCGCCATCGGCCTGATCGTGCCGCCGCTGGTGCACATCCTCCCGGTACTCACGCCGCTGGCCGCCCTCGGCCTGGCGGTGGTCATGGTCGGTGCCATCGTCGTGCACGGCCGGCGCAAGGAGTACCCGAACGTGGCGGTCAACGTGGTGCTGCTGGGTCTCGCCCTGTTCGTCGCCTGGGGCCGGTTCGGCGCCTACGCCTTCTGATCTCTGGGATTTGTGCACGGTTTTCCGCGGTAGCCGCGGAAAACCGTGCACAAATCGCTGTCAGTGGCCGCCGGTGCGGGCGAGCCGGTCCTCGTGGATCTGCACCAGCTCCCGGAAGCCGAGCCGGTGGTAGTGCGGCACCGGCTGCACGCCCCAGGTGTCCTGGGCGGTTTTCTGCCCGGTCGCCTCAGCGGGTCCGCCGAACGGCGCACCTGAAAAGTCATAGGGGAACTTGCATTCCACGGTGTCGTCGGAGTAGCGCACCTTCATCAGCTCGCTGCAGATCTCTCGGAACGACAACGTCGGCCAGCCGTACCAGACGGCCAGTGCCGGCATGGTGAACGACCCCTCGATCACGAGGCCGAACAGGCAGATGAAGAGTCCCCGCTTGAGCCACTTGTGCATGTTGGCGTAGACGGGTGTGGTGCCGAGGGGGAGGGCCGGCGTGGATTCGGCTTCGGTGGTGGTCATGGAATTCCTTTAGTCGCTGAAGATTTCGCGATTGACGGTGTGCAGATACGGGATGGCCAGGAACGGCGTGATGTAGAAGATGTCGTACAACCACCAGCCGACGACGGGGAAAACCACACCGGCGTAACGGATGTCGGCGAACATCGTCATGTTGAACGTGTAACCGATCGAGATGACGATGCCGAACCAGCAGGTGATGATGAGCCACTGGTGCCCCCACCGCTTCATCTGCAGGAACGCGATGCCGGCCGCGATGCGCATGGTGAACACCGTCAGGATCAGCGCCACCTCCCAGGCTTTTTCGCCCGGTGCGCCGGCCCCGCCGATCCACAGTTCGTTGTAGTGCCAGAAGTATCCGGCGTCGAACATGTTGCCCCACGCCGTGATGATGGTGCGGTTCAGCAGCGTGTGATTGGCCAGCAGATCCAGTGACCACCCGATGCTGTTGAGCGCGGCGTCGAGGATCACCAGATAGCCGATGAGCGTCACGATGATCGGCCGCACCGACAGTCCGGCCTTCTGTGCGCGCCGCTGCAGCCAGACGCCGCGCAGGAAGAACGGCAGCCCGACGAACCCGATGAACATCGACCCCATCAACAGCGTGCCGGTGATCAGCCAGCGGTCGGCCTGCCGTTGCGCTTGCCGGGATTCGTCGTGGTGCTGGTCGTAACCGACCGTGGGGATGGTCGTCGAACTCACAGCGACCACCAGCCACGGACGATCGACATGTGCAGCTGGATCAGGAACATCGCCAATAGCCAGCCGTAGGCGAACAGCTGGAAGACGATCAGTGCCCGTTTGCGTTTGCGGTCCTGCTCATTCATGGCCGTGAAACTCCTTTTCTGACTGTGACATTCGTGGTCAGCGGATACCCGCCGGCTGCAGGCACGCGGCGGCGATCTCCCGCAGGCCTTCGCTGATGGCGCCATCGCTGCTCAGCGGGGCCAGGACCGCGGCTTCGGCGGCCGACATCTCGTCGGCACCCGCGGCGACCAGATGCGCCGCCGAGACCAGCACTCGGGTCGACGGCGGCTCGAAATGGAAGGCATCGTCGGCCTGGCGAATGCTGTTGGCGCACTGCACGAGCCGTGATGCGGCGCCGACTTCGATACCGGTTTCGCCGACGATGACTTCGGCCTCACGGTCGGGTGGCAGGTAGGTCATCGCGATGGTGACGAACCGCTGCCGGAACGACGGTTTGAGGTCCTTGAGCGAATGCCGGTACGCCGGGTTGTACGAGCAGACGAGCAGGAAGGACTCGGGTGCCGGCACCACTTCGCCGGCGCGGTCCAGATAGAGGGTGCGGCGGTGGTCGGTCAGTGAATGCAGGATCGCCAGCGAGTCATGGCGCGCCTCCACCACCTCGTCGAGATAGCAGATGGCGCCATCTTTGACGGCGCGGGTCAGTGGACCGTCGGTCCAGAGCACGTCACCGCCGGCGACGACGAACCGGCCGACCAGGTCCGAACTGGTGAGGTCGTCATGACAGCTGATGGTGACCACGGGGCGCCCCAACAGGTTTCCCATGTGCTCGACGAAGCGCGTCTTGCCGCAGCCCGTCGGCCCGGTGAGCATGACCGGCAGCCGGCGCTGATACGCCTGACCGAAAGTGGTCACCTCGTCGCCGGCCGGCAGGTATGGCGAATCAGTCATGCGGATACCAACTCTCGGTGTACGTGCGCCAGAACACGGGGGAGTTCCTCGATGCGGCGGATCCGCCGGGATCGACGGGAGCCGAACACTTCGGGCAGCGGATCCACCCGGACCGGTCCCAGGCCCAGGTAGTAGACGCCGACGCCGGCCTCGTCGGCTTCGGCGACGGCGTGCGCGACGTCGGCCCACGCGTACCGGCCTTCGTAGCCTTCGTCGGAGATGAGCCCGTCGCCGATCACGATGAGAACCCGGCGCTGCGCGGGCTGGGTCAGGAGGCGGCTGGTCACGTGCCGGATGGGTGCGCCGAGTCGGGTGTATCCACCGGTCACCAGGCCGGACCGGCTGGGCAGCGCAAAGTGGTTGTCGCTGAAGTCTTTCAGGCACCGAACTTCGACGCGGTGGCGGGTGTTTCCGCTGAAGACGAAGATGCCGTGGCGCTCGCGGGCCACGGTCATGGCGCGGGAAAGCGCGTCGGCACAGGCCAATTCGAGGTCGAACACCCGGCCCTGATGGATTCCCAGCGACGAGCTGCCGTCCATCAGTACGGCGGTGACGGTGTCGCGCGCACTTGGCAGTAAGGCGCGGAACACCTTCGCCTCCTGCTGGGACCCGGCGCGCCCGTCCGCGTAGGCCGCGACGTAGGCGTCGACATCGAGGTCGCTGCCGTCCTCCAGTCGGTTGATCATCGTGCGGTGGGTCGGCTCATCGAACCAGCGCCGGATGCCGGGCGACGCGCCACCGCGGCGGTCGTGCCGGGTCTGTCGCCGTTCCAGGACCGCGACGTGATCGGGCAGGAACTGGCCACGCCACGAATTCCATTCGGGGTAGGGGATTCCCGCGCGTTGATCGGGCCGGATGTCGAGGTCGTCGTCCTCGGGCCGGCTGGCCGGTGGCAGGTTGGCGTTGCGCACGCCGCCCTCGCCGCCGACCGGGATCGACATCAGCCGTTGGGTGTCCGAGCGGGTTGACGACCACGGCATACGGCCGAGGGTGCGCCGGATCGCGCTCGCCAGTGTGCGGGTGGCGGCCGCGCTCAGCGGCGGTGCGCCGAGCAGCGGATGATCTGGCAATCGTTCCCGGGACTGCGCCAAGATGTCTGTGCGGGAGAGGATTTCGGTTGCACAGAGGTCCGGATCGGCCGGCTCCAGTTCGGGCAGCACCCGGCGCGCTTCGGGAAGTAGGCCGGGCCAACGCCCGGCCACCCAACCCAGTGCGACCGCACCCTCGACCAGGCGGAGCGCAGCGAGTTCGCGCTCGGACAACTGGTGCAGTGGGTACTGCGCGATGCGGTCTTTCGACGGTGCGCACTGCAGGGCAACACCACATGTGTAGGTCCGCAGCGACCAGTCGGGCGCCGGTGCCGGGTAGGGGACGTGGACGACGGAACGGCTTGCGCTCAAACCGAAGTGGCGCAGGTCGCCGGAGATCAGCCGCACCCCGGTCCGTCGTCGCCCGGACAATGCCACCGCGGTCAACGCGCAGGCGCGTTCGAGCTCTGCGGCGGCGATCGATCGGGACACAGGCGGATCGGCCGATTCAGAACGTGCCGATGTTCGAGAACATCCAGTACCAGAACGCGATCAGGGCGGCCATGGCGCCCCATGCGATGGCGAGACGGGCGATCTCCTGCCACATGGTGTCTCCTCCGGTTATCGGGCTGCGATACCCCGCAGCGCGGTGTTGACGAAGTTGTCCAGCAGTGCGGTGCGGATCTGGTCCGCGCCGCGGCTCGTGGTCAGCAGCGCATAGAGGCTGAGCAGGAAGTAGACCGCGCTGTGGAACGGGTCGACGTCGGCGTCCGCCTCGCCGGATTGCCGCGCCCGTTCGATCTCCTGGACGACCAGCACGATCACCCGGTGGTCGGTCCATTCGTCGTCGAGCGGGCGGTTCGAGGAGAAGTGCAGGGCCAGTACGTCTTTGAAGAGCAGCCGGCCGAGCCGCTGTTCGACGGCCACGATGACCCGGACCACCTCGGTCAGGGCCTCTTCGAGCGTGTGCGGCTTCTGCAGGAACTTGGCGAGCTCCCGGCCGGCGGATTCCTCGGCCTGGCGCTCGAGCTCGAACAGCACGTGTTCCTTGGTGGGGAAGTGGAAGTAGAACGTGCCGTGTGCGACACCGGCGGCGCGGATGATGGCGCCGACGTCGGCGTCGGCCATGCCCGCGCGCTTGAACTCGGTGATCGCGGCATCGAGGACGCGCTGGCGGGTTTCGAGCCGTTTGGCTTCTCGCAGCGACGGTTTGGCGGTGGCGCGGGTCATGGTGGCTCAAGTTGTACCCGGTTTACTGACCTGAGTCAATGACGTTAGTCAGTCATATTCACAGGAAATTGCCCGTTAGGCAATCTTGCCCAATGTGCAAAATTATCGTTAGGGTTGGCGGCATGCCCGAATCAGCTGCATCTGGTCTGCGCGAACGCAAGAAGCTCGACACCCGCCGGGCGCTGAGTG
The DNA here is from genome assembly GCF_045310915.1 of Mycobacterium sp. SMC-17. NCBI lineage: Bacteria > Bacillati > Actinomycetota > Actinomycetes > Mycobacteriales > Mycobacteriaceae > Mycobacterium > Mycobacterium sp. SMC-17. The sequence goes on from NZ_JBJIAK010000029.1 coordinate 45,202, forward strand.
ATGCCGCGCTGCAATTGGCGTTCGATCGTGGTGGGCTCGACGCCGTCACCCGTGAGGAGATCGCCGCGCTGGCCGGCGTGTCGTTGCGGACGTTCAACAACTACTTCACCGGCAAGTACGAGGCGCTGGCCTATCGCATCGCCGAGCGCATGCGACGCAGCGTCGCGGTGTTCCGATCGCGGCCCGCCGATGAACCGCTGTGGACATCGATCGTCGGGGCGGTGACGGGAACGCTCGAGCAGGAGATGGCCGACATCACCGGTGCCGACGTCGTCCCCGACCGCCGCGAGCTCGCCGAGGTCCGAAAACTCCTGATGCGCACCGAGGTTCGTAACGCGGTACCGCACGATCTCTACGAAGACTGGGTATCGGCCATCGCCGAGCGGACCGGCCTCGGTCCTGACGACATGTACCCGCGACTGGTGGCGGCCGTGGTGCGCGCCATCGGGGACACCGCGATGGAGGCGTACGTGAACGCCGACCCGCCGGTGGCCATCACCGGCCTGATGCGCGCGGGTTTCGATGCGGTCATCGCCGGGCTGCCCGAACCGAACAGAACGAAGGAGTGACCATGCCCGCTGACGTCGTGATCTCCGGCGCCGGACCCAACGGCCTGATGATGGCCTGCGAACTCGCCCTCGCCGGGATCAAACCGGTCATCCTCGATGCACTGCCCGGCCCTGGCGACGAGCCCAAGGCGAACGGCCTTGTCGGGCAAGTGATCCGGCAGCTCGACATGCGCGGTCTCTACCAGGCCTTCACGGGCGATCCCAACCCGCCCGGACCTGCCTACGGCTGGATTTTCGCCGGCCTGCCGCTGAACTTCGTTGGCGTCGAGGACAACCCGATGCACGCAGTCCTGATGAAGCAGCCCCGGTTGGTCCAACTGCTGTATGAGCGGGCCCAGGTTCTCGGCGTCGAGGTGCGGTGGGGGCATACCGTGACGGCGCTGTCGGCTGGACCTGACGGCGTCACCGTTGATGTGGCCGGGCCTGACGGCGCCTATGTGCTGCACGCCGATTGGCTGGTGGGAGCCGACGGCGGCCGGAGTGTCGTCCGCAAGCAGTCGGGTATCGGGTTCCCCGGGCACACGTCACCGACGGTGGCCCGGTTGGCACATGTGCACGTCGCCGACGAGTTCCGTACTCCGAACGGCGAATTCGATGTTCCCGGATTCGGGCGAATTCCCTTCGGACACAACCGGTACGACACCGGCATGGTGATGTACTTCGAGGCGCACGGCGATCCGCCGATGCTGGGCACCCTCGAGTTCGGTTCGCTGCCCGATGACGCACCGGGGGAGTTGACGTACGACGAACTCCGGCAGAGCCTGCACCGGGTACTCGGGGTCGACGTGCCGTTCGAACCGCCGGCCGGGCCGGGTCCGTTCGCGATGCGCCGCATCGACGGCCAGAACACCCGGCAGGCAGATGCGTACCGGGCCGGCCGCATTCTGCTGATCGGTGATGCCGCACACGTGCATTCGGCGATGGGTGGTCCGGGGCTCAATCTCGGTCTGCAGGACACCCTGAATCTGGGCTGGAAGCTGGCTGCCGTCATCAACGGCTGGGCACCGGAGGAATTGATCGACACGTATGAGTCCGAGCGTTATCCGGTCGGCGAGCGCGTCATGATGCACTCTCTGGCGCAGATCGCGCTCACCGCGCCCGGACCCGAGGTGCGCGCCCTGCGCACGCTTCTCGGTGAACTCTTCCAGCTGCCCGACGCCACCGCACATATGGCCGGACTACTGGCGGGGGCCGACGTGCGCTACGAGATGGGCGGCACCACCCACCGCCTCACCGGATTCATGGTGCCGGACGAGACGCTGGACGACGGGCGCCGGCTCACCGACCTGCTGCACAGCGGACGGGGCGTGGTCCTCGACCTGTCCGGCGGTGCGGTGGCCGCCGTCGTCGCACCGTGGGAGCGCCGTGTCGACACGGTGGAAGCCGCCATGGCGGACGGGCCTGCCGCCATGCTGATCCGGCCCGACGGTTATGTCGCTTGGGCGGCAGACACTTTCGGGGCCGAAGACGCGGAGCACCTGCGGGCCGCACTGGCGCGCTGGTTCGGTCCGGCCGAGATCAGCGCCTGAGCGCCCGGCGTGCGACGCCGGGGTGGGCGGCGAGCCTGGGGCCGAGCAGCAGGGCGAAGACCGTCACCGCAAGCCACGGCCGCAGGTGCGGTCGCAGCCGCCGGATCAACCCCGCATCGTCGAGTTCGAACACCAGGGCATCGGTGATGGTCAGTCTCGCGATGCGCCCGCGACTCACCGCGACGCGCGTGGGTCCGTCACCGATGACGTTCTCCCACTCCAGGTTTCGCATCCCGGCATATACCGCGGTCAGGAGCACCCGGAGGTCGTCGCGGCCGCGGAACACCATGCGCCCGGACAGCGGGGAGATCAGCTCGGCGTCGGGTGCGAGTGCGGCGATGAACCGGTCGACGTCACCGCTGCGGGTGGCCGCGCACAACGTCGCGACGGAATCTGTGCTTGTCGTCATCAGGACCCCCTGAGCGTCACTTGTTATTTGCAACCCACTCATTCAGAGTCCATTGCAGAAAGCAATGGACTACGCTTGTGCAGTGTCCAAACAGTCCTTCGGCGACATCTCCTGCTCGATCGCGCGGACGCTCGACATCGTGGGCCCACGGTGGACGGCCCTGGTGCTGCGGGACCTGTTCGCGGGGATGGCCCGGTTCGAAGACATCCGTCGTGATCTCGGCATCGCATCGAACGTGCTGGCCGCGCGGTTGGAGGACCTGGAGCGCCACGCGATCGTGACACGGCGCCAATACCAAAGTGCGCCTCCGCGTTTCGAGTACGTCCTCACCGACAAGGGACGCGACCTCTATCCGGTGATCGCGACCCTGCTCGCGTGGGGTGACAAGTGGACGGCCGGCGAGGGCGGGCCCCCGGCGCTGCTGGTTCACGATGAATGCGGCTGTGTCACAACGGCAAAGGCCGTCTGTGCCGAATGCGGCGGGGAACTCGGGGCGCTGTCGACGACCGCGGTACCCGGGCCTGGTGCGCGCGTCGGCCCGGGCACCGCGGTGATCGGAGGTTTTCTGGCTCCCGGTGAACCGGGCGCCTAGGCCAGCGTCGCCCGCACGCAGTGCGTGACGTACGGCAACGCCAATCCGGTGCTGCTGGCCAGCGCCGGATGCGTGCTGAGCAGCTCGCGTACCTCGCCCAGCACCTTGCGGCGTACGTCGGCGGGCGAGGTGATGCAGTAGCTCCGGGACGCGACGAGGTCCAGAAGCGCTTGCGGCGTAAGGTAACTCGTCCACTCGAAGCGGTGGGTCTCGATGTCGGTGAAGTCGCCGCACAGGGAGTCGGCAGACGGGTCGTGCTCGCAGCCGATGATGCGGTTCAACTCCTTGACCCAGCCCAGCCGCTCGTCGCGGATGTTCCAGACCAGACCCAGCCGGCCGCCCGGTCGCAGCACCCGTGCCACTTCAGCCGCGGCCCGTTCCGGGTCGAACCAGTGCCAGGCCTGCGCCACCAGGACCGCGTCGACACTGTTGTCCGGCAACGGGATTTCCTCGGCCGTGCCGAGCAGCGCCGGCACCGACGGCAACGACCCGCTGAGTACCTCGAGCATCTCGGGGATCGGGTCGACGGCAGTGACCGCCAGGCCGCGCTCGGCCAGCCGGACGGTCAGCTTGCCGGTACCGGCGCCGAGGTCGAGGACATCGACGGACCCCGCGGGCAGCAACCAATTGATGGACTCCGGCGGATAGGACGGCCGTCCGCGTTCGTACGCGGCGGCCTGCTCCCCGAAGGACAGCGAGCGTTCGCCCGTCACCGGGACGCCAAGTCCAGGGTCTGGCGGATCAGCAGGCCCACCTTGTCGGTCTCGACCAGGAAACCGTCGTGGCCGTAGTCGGACTCGATGACCTCGAGGCCCGGGCAACCCGGCAACAGCGTGGCCAGTTCCTCCTGCAGCCGAATGGGATACAGCCGGTCGGACGTGATGCCGCCGACGATCACCGGCACCGGACAGGACCGCAGGGCCGCCGCGACCCCGCCGCGTCCGCGCCCGACATCGTGACTGCTCAGCGCATCCGTCAGTGCCACATACGTGCCCGCATCGAACCGTGCGGCCAGCTTGCGGCCCTGGTACTCCAGGTAGCTCTCGACCGCGTAAAGGCCGTCGCTGGAACTCTTTTCGTGGTTCTGCGCGGTGTTGCGGAACCGGTCGTCGAGTTCCTTCTCGCCGCGGTACGTCAGGTGCGCGAACCGGCGGGCGATCTGGATGCCGTCGTCCGGGGTGAGTCCCGTCAGGTAGTAGTCGCCGCCGGCCCAGTTCGGGTCGGCCTTGATGGCCGCGACCTGCGCGCACTGCGTGCCGATCTGGTCGGCGGTGGCCCGGGCGCCGACCGCCAGCACCAGCCCGGCCCGCACCGTGTCGGGGTGTCCCACAAGCCATTCCAGCGCCCGCGCGCCGCCCATCGAGCCACCGACGACCGCGGCCACCTGGGTGATGCCGAGGGCGGCCAGCGCCGCCAGGTCGGCGTTCACCTGGTCGCGCACGGTGATGGTGGGAAACCTTGAGCCCCAGGGCTTTCCATCGGGAGCGAGCGAGCTGGGACCCGTCGAGCCGCGGCAGCCGCCGAGCACGTTGGTGGCGATGGCGCACCAGCGGTCCGTGTCGATCGGGGCACCGGGACCGGCGACGCCGTCCCACCAGCCGCCCGTCGGATGGTCCGGCCCGGCCGGCCCGGTGACGTGGGAGTCACCGGTCAGCGCGTGCAGCACCATCACGACGTTGTCGGCGGCGGGGGACAGCTCACCCCAGCGCTGCACCGCGATGGACACGTCGGGCAGCACGATGCCGCTCTCCAGCGTCAGCGAGCCGATGTTCACCACACCGGTCTCGCCTTCGGCAGGCAGCAGCGGCGCTGCGGAGATGTCAGACACGGGCACGTCGATAATCGTCACACCAAGGCCGCCTTTCGGTCGGCACCCCCCACCGATCCAGCAGCAGCGAAGCCCTGCTCCAGGTCGGCGAGGATGTCTTCGATGCCCTCGATGCCGACAGCCAGCCGCACCAGGCCCGGGGTGACTCCGGAGGCCAGCTGCTCGTCGGCGGTCAGCTGCTGGTGCGTGGTCGACGCGGGGTGGATCACCAGCGAGCGGACATCACCGATGTTGGCGACGTGGCTGTGCAGGGTCAGCGCGTTCACGAACGCCTTGCCCGCCTCGACACCGCCGGTCAGTTCGAACGACAGCACCGCACCGGTGCCCTTGGGGGCCAGCTTGCGGCCCAGCTCGTACCACGGGGACGACGGCAGGCCGGCGTAGTTCACCGAGAGCACGTCCGGGCGGCCCTCGAGGTACTCGGCGACCTTCTGCGCGTTGGACACATGGCGTTCAACGCGCAGAGACAGCGTTTCCAATCCCTGCGCGATGAGGAAGGAGTTGAAGGGGGCGGCGGCGCTGCCCAGATCACGCAGCAACTGCACGCGCGCCTTGAGCGCGTAGGCCGGTGCGCCCAGGTCGGCGAACACCACACCGTGGTAGCTCGGGTCGGGCTCGGTGAACCCGGGGAACTTGCCGTTGGTCCAGTCGAAGGTGCCACCGTCGACGATGACGCCGGCGATCGCCGAGCCGTGCCCGCCCAGGTACTTGGTGGCCGAGTGCACGACGATGTCGGCGCCGTGGGCCAGCGGCTGGATCAGGTACGGGGTGGCGACGGTGTTGTCGACGATCAGTGGCACGCCGTTGTCGTGGGCGACGCCCGAGACACCCGGGATGTCCAGGATGTCGATCTTCGGGTTGGAGATGGTCTCCGCGAAGAACGCCTTGGTGTTCGGCCGGACGGCGGCGCGCCACGAGTCGAGGTCGTCGGGGTCCGCCACGAAGCTGACCTCGACGCCGAGCTTGGGCAGCGTGTAGTGCAGCAGGTTGTAGGTGCCGCCGTACAGCCGCGGCGAGGCCACCACGTGGTCGCCGGTGCCGGCGATGTTGAGGATCGCGAAGGTCGCGGCAGCCTGCCCGGACGACAGGAACAGCGCGGCCACGCCACCCTCGAGAGCGGCGACGCGCTGCTCGACCACATCGGTGGTCGGGTTCATGATGCGGGTGTAGATGTTGCCCGGCTCGGCCAGCCCGAACAGGGCGGCGGCGTGGTCGGTGTCGCGGAACGTGTACGACGTCGTCTGGTAGATCGGCAGCGCCCGGGCATTGGTCGCGCTATCGGGGCTCTGACCTGCGTGGATCTGCTTCGTCTCGAAGCTCCAGCGCGCGGTGGGGTCGATGGCCTCAGTGGTCATGTTAGGGGTGTCTCCTGTGAGTTTTTAGGTACGACGAAGGGGTGCGCGAACTCGCACGAATCACAGACAGCGACGCATAGGAAGCCTCCACTCACCCAGTCATCCGGGTCCGTGGTGGCGGACCCGCGCTTGCCTCGCAGCCGATGTACGGCTGCTCAACCTGGTCGTCTCCCGGGGCACCCCACCGCGGATGGAGGGTTGCCGGCCAGCAAGCCGGGGCTTGACGCTGGCACTCATGACCGGACTCGAGGGTAACTCACGAGGCCGGGCAACTGCTAGCTGGTGCCGTCCGGTGGGCGGGACACGGCGTGTCGTCGTCGGTCCGCTTCGCGCAGCCTGTCGGTATCGATCCAGATCTGTGCATGACAGACCGGACCACCGGAAACTCGCCCCGCCGGTCACGGTAGTTTCGTAACCGTCGTGCGACGGGGTAGTCATGTGCAGACGCCGGACTCGACATAGATTTTCGTACGTACCGTCCGTGACGCCGGGAGAGTGACCATGAGTGGCGAGAAACCATCCATCATCTACACGTTGACCGACGAGGCGCCGCTGCTCGCGACGTACGCCTTCCTGCCGGTCGTCCGCACCTTCGCCGGCGCCGCCGGTATCGACGTCCAGACCAGTGACATCTCGGTGGCGGCCCGCATCCTCGCCGAGTTCAGCGACTACCTGACCGATGAGCAGAAGGTCCCCGACAACCTGGGTGAGCTGGGCCGGCTGACGCAGGAGCCCGACACCAACATCATCAAGCTGCCCAACATCAGTGCCTCGGTGCCGCAGCTCGTCGCCGCGATCAAGGAGCTCAAGGAGAAGGGCTACAACCTGCCCGACTACCCGGGCGACCCGAAGACCGACGAAGAAAAGGCGATCAAGGATCGCTACGGCAAGTGTCTCGGCAGCGCGGTGAACCCCGTTCTGCGCGAAGGCAACTCGGACCGTCGTGCCCCGAAGGCGGTCAAGGAGTACGCCCGCAAGCACCCGCACAGCATGGGCGAGTGGTCGCAGGCCTCCCGCACGCACGTCGCCACCATGAAGACCGGCGACTTCTACCACGGCGAGCAGTCCATGACGCTCGACAAGGACCGCCGCGTGAAGATGGTCCTGAAGACCAAGTCCGGCAAGACAATTGAGCTCAAGCCCGAGGTCAAGCTCGACGCCGGCGACATCATCGACTCGATGTACATGAGCAAGAAGGCGCTCATCCAGTTCTACGAGGAGCAGATGGAGGACGCCTACAAGACGGGCGTCATGTTCTCCCTGCACGTCAAGGCGACCATGATGAAGGTCAGCCACCCGATCGTGTTCGGCCACGCCGTACGCATCTTTTACAAGGACGCATTCGCCAAGCACCAGAAGCTCTTCGACGAGCTGGGCGTCAACGTCAACAACGGTCTCTCGGACCTGTACGACAAGATTTCGACGCTGCCCAAGTCGCTGCACGACGAGATCGTCGACGACCTGCACAAGTGCCACGAGCACCGTCCCGAGCTGGCCATGGTCGACTCGGCCCGCGGTATCACGAACTTCCACTCGCCGTCCGACGTCATCGTCGACGCCTCGATGCCGGCCATGATCCGGCTCGGCGGCAAGATGTACGGCGCCGACGGAAAGCTCAAGGACACCAAGGCCGTCAACCCCGAGTCGACGTTCTCCCGGATGTACCAGGAGATCATCAACTTCTGTAAGACGCACGGCCAGTTCGACCCGCGGACCATGGGCACCGTGCCGAACGTCGGTCTCATGGCGCAGAAGGCCGAGGAGTACGGCAGCCACGACAAGACCTTCGAAATTCCGGAGGACGGCGCCGCCAACATCGTCGACATCGACACCGGTGAGGTGCTGTTCACCACGAACGTCGAAGAAGGCGACATCTGGCGCATGCCCGTCGTGAAGGACGCGCCGATCCGCGACTGGGTCAAGCTGGCCGTCACCCGCGCCCGGCTCTCCGGCATGCCCGTGGTGTTCTGGCTGGACCAGGAGCGTCCGCACGAGGCCGAGCTGCGCAAGAAGGTCGCGACCTACCTCAAGGATCACGACACCGAGGGCCTCGACATCCAGGTGATGTCGCAGGAACGCGCCATGCGGCACACCATCGAGCGGGCCATGCGCGGTCAGGACACCATTGCCGCGACCGGCAACATCCTGCGCGACTACCTCACCGACCTGTTCCCGATCCTGGAACTGGGCACCAGCGCCAAGATGCTGTCGATCGTGCCGCTGATGGCCGGCGGCGGCCTGTACGAGACCGGCGCCGGCGGTTCGGCGCCGAAGCACGTGCAGCAGCTGGTCGAGGAGAACCACCTGCGCTGGGATTCGCTGGGTGAGTTCCTGGCCCTGGGCGCGAGCCTCGAGGACCTGGGCAACAAGACCGACGACGCCAAGGCTCTGTTGCTGGCCAAGACGCTGGATGCCGCCACCGGAAAGCTGCTGGACGAGAACAAGAGTCCGTCGCGGCGCACCGGTGAGCTGGACAACCGCGGCAGCCAGTTCTACCTCGCCATGTACTGGGCGCAGGCCCTGGCCGAGCAGACCGAGGACGCCGAGCTGGCCGCCAAGTTCGCTCCGCTGGCCAAGACGCTGGCCGCGAACGAGGAGAAGATCGTCGCGGAACTGGCTGCGGCACAGGGCAGCCCGGCCGACATCGGTGGCTACTACTACCCGGACCCGGAGAAGACCTCGGCGGTGATGCGGCCGAGCGCCACCTTCAACGCCGCGCTGGCTTCCGCCCAGGAGTAATTCACCTCGAACGTGAGCTTGGGTGTCGATTTTTGGCACCCAAGCTCACGTTCGTCGTTTCCGGCCTGTCGTACCCCGACGTTAAGGTTCTGCTTCGTGATCGTCACCACCATCAACGTCAATGGCATCCGCGCCGCGGTCAAAGAGCGCTCGGCGGAGAACCTCGGGCTGCTGCCGTGGCTGAAGGACACCAAGTCCGACGTCATCTGCCTGCAGGAGACCCGGGCCGACGACACGCAGCTGACGCAGGCCCTGGCGCCGGCTCTCGACGCGGGATGGCAGCTGGCGTCGGCCGAACCGTCCGCCAAGGGCCGCAACGGAGTGGCGGTGTTGTCGCGGGCGCCGATCACCGCGGTGCGGGTGGGGCTGAGTCCGGACTGCGAGTTCGTCGCGCACGGGCGGTATGTGGAGGTCGACACCGACGGTGTGACGGTCGCCAGTGTGTATGTGCCCACCGGTGAGGCCGAGACCGACAAGCAGGTGGAGAAGGAGCGCTTCATGGTGGCGCTCGCCGGCCGCATGGCCGAGCTGACCCGCAAGCGCCGCGATGTGGTGATCTGCGGCGACTGGAACATCTGCGCGACGGAGCTGGACCTGAAGGCGTGGAAGGCCAACGTCAAGAAGTCCGGGTTCCTACCGAGTGAGCGGCAGTGGCTGGCCGAATTGATGGCCTCCGGCTGGACGGACGTGGTGCGCGAGCTGCACCCGGACGTCGCCGGGCCGTACAGCTGGTGGTCATGGCGCGGCAAGGCGTTCGACAACGACGCCGGGTGGCGCATCGACTACCACCTGGCCAACGCAAAACTGGCGCCCAAAGCCGTTGCGGCGCGGGTGGAACGGGCCGCGGCGTATGCGCTGCGCTGGTCGGACCACGCGCCGGTGACGGTCGAGTACAGCTGATCTTGCGGCCGGTTCGGTGACCGGCCTCCTGCAACAGTCCGCGCCCGGAGTCGTCAGCTTCGGCTGACATTGTCACCATGTGCTGACTGTGTCAGCCGATGCTGACAGGTTCAGATCGCACACGTCCCAGGAAGCGGCGACACGCCGATCGGGGTGCAACCGCGATATCGACGATGGTGTGGCGGGCTCAGCTCCGAAGGGGTAGAGCCGACACCAGCGGGGTGTCCACTCCGACACGACCGATCGCACTGGCGCCGCCGGGCGAGCCCAGGGGCGCGTCGCGTCCGGGGAGTACCTCATCGAAGAATGCGGCATTGTCGGCGAGGTACGCGAGCTGGTCGTCGGGCAGGTCGGCGTCGTAATAGATCGCATCGACTCGGCAAGCCAGCTTGCAGGCACCGCAATCCACACATTCCCGCGGGTTGATGTAGAGCGCCCGATCGCCTTGGTAGATGCAGTCGGCCGGGCACTCCTGCACGCACGACATGTCCGTGACATCAACGCATTCTCGTCCGATTACGTAAGTCATACAACGGACGGTATCGATGACGGAACGCTTGACCTCAGTGGCCGAAAGTTACTGATAACAGGGCCGGAAGTCCCCAATCTGTTACTGGATGGGACGGAGTGGCTCGTGGCCGACCGCATCGCCCCACTGCGGGTCGCGCCCGAGATGACGCAGCAGCCGGTCGAAATCCGTTGCGCTGTCACCTGCTTGGGCCGGACCGAACGGCGCATCGGGCATGCTGCGGAAGTCCCCGTCGGGCACGGCCAGAGCCAGAGGGAGCGCAGTGGCAATGACGTCGTCGGGCAGCGCGAAGGGGACGCCCAGACTGGCGGCGACGTCCCAGCCATGCACGACGTAATCGATCAGGTGGAAGCCGATCCCCATCTCCGCCGGTACCGACGTGCCGAGTTCCGGCAGGGCGAACTGACTGTCGGGGTCCGCGGCGGCGAACGCATCCACCACATCATGGGCGGCTGCGGCGTAGTCGCCTACCGGGTCGTGCGTGTCGCGACAAGAAGCCGGATTCCATAGCGCGAGGTCCTGGCCACCCCGACGCGCGGCGGCGGCGAACCCGCGGTGCTGGACCGTCATGTGAGCAAGAAGGTCGGCCAAATCCCAAGCGGCACAGGGTGTCGGGCGCCGAAGGTCGGCAAGCCTGACGGTGTTGACGACGTCGACGGAGGCAAGGATGGCGCGGCGATGGGTACTGAGGAGATCAGTGGAAACTGTAGGCATGAGCTGATCGTAAGCACATGCATACGATATGGCAATGCCTACGATGATCGGATGCCGGCCAAGCGCCCTGACCTTGCTGCGATGCTCGCGCCGCTGCTGCGCGAGTTGATGGCTGCCGAACAGCCCATCCTCGACAAGCACGGCGTGAGCATGTGGGGATACGTCGTGTTGGTGGCGCTCGATGAGACGCCGATGCGGTCGCAGGCCGTGCTGGCGCAGGCGATCGGCGCCGACAAGACCCGCATCATCCGCACGCTCGACGATCTGCAGGACCGCGGCTACATCGAGCGCACACCCGACCCCGACGACCGCCGGGTCCGGCTCCTGTCGATCACGACCGCCGGGCGCCGCCTCAAAGACGCGGTGCAGGCCGACATTCACCACGGTGAGGAGCGCTGGCTCGGTGAGCTGAGTGCCGAGGAACGGCGCGTCTTCCTCAAAGTGCTGCAACGCCTGACGCCGACGCCGCACTGACCACGCCGTCGGCGACCAGTGTCACAGCGTCTCCGTGACCTTCCGCAAGCCGCGTGGCTGATCGGGGTCACCACCGCGGGCGAGCGCCAGATGCAGCGCAAGCTGTTGCAGCGGAAGGATTTCCAAGAGCGGGGACAGCTCGTCGCTGACGCCGCTCGGTAGCGCGATGCCGCCGGCCAGTCCGGCCAGCGCCGCTGGGTCTCCGACACCGAAGACGTCGGCGTGACGCTCGGCGAGCCGTTCTAGTACCGGCGCCATGGCCTGCCCGCCGGCTCCTTCCGGTACGACCGCGAGCACCGGCACCTGAGGGTCGACGGTGGCGAGCGGGCCGTGCAGCAGATCGGCTCCCGAAAACGCCTGTGCGGAAAGGTAAGACGTCTCCATCAGCTTGAGCGCGGCCTCGCGGGCGGTGGGGTAGGAGTAGCCGCGGCCGGTCGCGATGAGTCGCTGCGCGAACCGGTAGCGCTGCGCCACCTCGCGGACCAGCGCGTCGAAGGTCAGGACTTGCTCGCCGAGATCGGGCAGTGCGTCGACGCCGTCGCGGTCGCCGCCCAGCAGCAGTTGCAGCGCGAGCAGCTCCGCCGTGTAGGACTTGGTCGCTGCCACCGACTTCTCGGCACCGGCAAGCACGTCGATGTGGATCGCCGCTGCCGCAGCCAGGTCAGATGCCGCGTTGTTGGTGACCGCGACGGTCAGCGCGCCCTGAGAGCGCGCGACCTCTACAGAACGCACCAGGTCCGGAGAACCGCCGGACTGGCTCACCGCGATGTAGAGCACATCGCGCAGGTCGGGCCGAGCTCCGTAAACCGTCATGGTCGACGGTGACACCAGGCCCGCGGGCAGCCCGTGGTTGATCTCCACCAGGTACTTGGCGTACAGCGCGGCATGGTCGCTGGTGCCCCGCGCCACGAACAGCACGAATCGGGGCGAGGTCGCGGCGATCTGGGCGGCCGCGGCGCGGATCGGTTCGCGGCCTTCGTCGAGCAGCCGGCGCCAGACCTGCGGCTGTTCGACGATTTCGGCGGCCATCAGGTGGCCGGGGATCGTCTGATCGGCACTCATCGTCTTCTCCTTGTTGGCGGCACAATTCAGTAGTAGTCGCTGAGTCGGCTCGACGGCACGGCACACGGCATGGACAGCCCCGGACAAAACCGGATGACGGCAGTGCGAAAATCGAACACATCATGAGCAACAGCGGTGCAGGCGCGGACAAGCGCGTCGTCTTTTCCGGGGCACAGCCCACTTCCGACTCGCTTCACCTGGGCAATGCCCTGGGCGCGGTGCAGAACTGGGCCCACCTGCAGGACGGCTATGACGCGTTCTTCTGCGTCGTCGACCTGCACGCCATCACCGTCCCGCAGGACCCGGAGACGCTGCGTCGTCGTACGCTGGTGACTGCCGCGCAGTACCTCGCGCTCGGTATCGACCCGGCCCGCAGCACGGTGTTCGTGCAGAGCCACGTCGCCGAGCACACCCAGCTGGCGTGGTTGCTGGGCTGCTTCACCGGCTTCGGTCAGGCCTCGCGGATGACGCAGTTCAAGGACAAGTCGCAGAAGCAGGGCGCCGACGCCACGACAGTCGGCCTGTTCACCTATCCGGTGCTGATGGCCGCCGACATCCTGCTGTACGACACCGACCTGGTGCCCGTCGGTGAGGACCAGCGTCAGCACCTGGAACTGGCCCGTGACCTCGCCCAGCGGTTCAACGCGCGCTTCCCTGACACCTTCGTGGTGCCCGAGGCCATGATCCCGAAGGCCACCGCCAAGATCTACGACCTGCAGGACCCGACCGCCAAGATGAGCAAGTCGGCCGCGACCGACGCCGGGCTGATCAATCTGCTCGACGATCCGGCCAAGAGCGCCAAGAAGATTCGCTCCGCGGTCACCGACAGCGAGCGCGAAATCCGGTTCGACACCGAGGCCAAGCCCGGCATCTCCAACCTGCTGACCATCCAGTCGGCGGTCACCGGAAACGCCGTCGACGCCCTGGTGGCCGGGTACGAAGGACGCGGTTACGGCGACCTCAAGAAGGAAACGGCCGAGGCCGTCGTCGAGTACGTCACCCCGATCAAGAACCGGGTCGACGAGCTGCTCGCCGACCCGGCCGAGCTCGAATCGGTGCTGGCTGCCGGTGCCGAGCGCGCCGAGCAGGTGGCGTTCAAGACGCTGCAGCGCGTCAACGACCGGCTGGGCCTGCTGCCGCGTTTGCGCTGAGATTGCCGGCGCCGCGCCGGGACACCGCCGGCGTCGCCTACTAGGCTTTTCGGCAGACAAGGGGGTTTGCCGAAAATGACCGACTCGGACCAGCCGGGCCTACTCGACCGACTGCGTCAGCGGCATCCGTGGCTGGATCGGATCATGCGGGCCCAGGACCGCTACGAGTCCTGCAACGGCGACTTTTACGCCGCCGGCATCACGTACTTCACGGTGTTCGCGCTGTTCCCACTGCTCATGGTCGGTTTCGCGGTGGGTGGCTTCGTGCTGGCATCCCGCCCCGACCTGTTGGCCGAACTCGAGGTGCACATCCGCTCCGCGGTCGCGGGCGACTTCGGTAACCAGCTGGTCGGGCTGATGGACTCGGCCGTGAAATCGCGCACCTCGGTCGGCGTCATCGGCCTGGCGACCGCGGCGTGGGCCGGCCTGGGCTGGATGGCGAACCTGCGCAAGGCCCTCACCGAGATGTGGGAGCAGCAGAGCGAACCCGATGGCTGGCTGGGCACCAAGCTGTCCGACCTGCTGGCGTTGATCTCGGCGTTCATCGCCATCGTCATCACCATCGGCCTGACCGCCCTGGGCGACACCGGATTGATGACGACGGTCCTGCACTGGTTCGGCGTCGGGCACGTGCCCGGCCTCGGCGTGCTGCTGCGGGTGGCGTCGTTGGCGGTGTCGTTCCTCGTGGCGTGGCTGATGTTCACCTGGATCATCGCGCGGCTGCCCCGCGAGAAGGTCAGCCTGCGCAGCTCGGCTCGGGCTGCCCTGATCGCCGCGGTGGGCTTCGAGTTATTCAAGCAGGTCGCGTCGATCTATCTGCGGACCGTCATGCACGGGCCGGCGGGCGCGACGTTCGGTCCCGTGCTGGGCCTGATGGTGTTCGCGTACATCACCGCGCGGTTGATCCTGTTCTCGACCGCGTGGGCGGCGACCGCCGCGGACACGATGGCGCTGGCGCCGGTGGCGCCGCCCGGACCAGCTGCGATCGTCACCCGCTACCGCGAGCGCGAGGGCGTCGACGCGAACAGCGCAGTGGTCGGCGCGGCTGTGGGCCTGCTTGGTGGGCTGGGTCTTTCGCGCCTGGTGCGACGCCGCAGGGGATAGTTGCGCCGGCGGCTCGTTGCCGACCGATGGTGTATATGCAACACTGGTGGCATGGTCCACGCCGCTGTCGATGAGATCGTCAGTAATTGCCTGGCGGTTCGCGTCCGGCTGCTCGGCCGGGCGGTGACGAGTCTGTACGACCATGCCCTCGAGGAGCACGGCGTCAGCATCGCCCAGATCAATCTCATGGCGGCGCTGGGGAAGGTGGGGCCCTGCTCGCCGGCCCGGATCGGTGAGGTGCTGCAGCTGGAGCGGTCGACCGTCAGCCGCAACCTGAGTCTGTTGATGAAGCACGGCTGGGTGGAGGCGGTCTCTGCGAACGCCAAAGGGGTGCGTGAGGTCGCGCTGACCGGATCGGGCCGCAAGAAGATCGAGACCGTGCTGCCGGCATGGCGGCAGGCGCAACAGGAGGCCGCCGAGCTGATGGGTGCCGGCGGCGTCAAGGCGGTCCGGACCCTGGCGACCAGTATCGGTCTGCCGCCCGGCGACTAGCAATCGGTGGGGTTCGGCTCATTCCCGCGATCCCAACGTTGTATATACATCAAATAGAGGAGCTGTCATGTCACATCCCACCTCGAAGATCTTCATGATCGGCGCGACCGGGGCCCAGGGCAACCCGATCGTCCGCGACCTCGTCGCGGACGGAAAGTACTCCGTCCGCTTCCTCACTCGCGACGCCACGAGTGCGCGGGCCAAATCGTTGCTCGAGCTGGGAAACGTCTCGGCGCTCGAAGGCACCTTCACCGACGAAAACATGCTGCGAGAAGGCTTCCGCGGATGCGACGGTGCGTTCATCAACATCGACGGATTCAACGCCGGTGAGAAGACCGAGATGTACTGGGCCATCCGCGCCTACGAGATCGCCATCGAAGAAGGCATCCGATTCTTCGTCTACGGGAACCTCGACTACGCACTCAAGAAGGCCGGCTACGACTCCAGGTACCGCGCCGGCCACTACGACGGCAAGGGCCGCATCGCCGAATGGATCCTGCTGCAAAATCAGGTGAATTCGGCTCGGATGGGCGCCGCCATCTTCACATCGGGGCCGTACATCGAGATGACGATCTCACCCCTGACGCCCATGGCACCCAGCGTGGAAGACGGCGTCGTCACCTGGCGGGTACCACTCGGCGACGGTGCGGTGCCCCATGTCTCACTCGAGGATTGCGGTTACTACGTCCGCTGGCTCTTCGACAACACCGACCGCTCCAACGGCATGGACCTCGAGGTGGCCATCGACCACATCCCGTATCACGAACTTGCCCGGGCATTCGAGGCGGTCACCGGGCACCCCGCCCGATACGTCGACACCGACATGGACGCGTACTGGCGCGGGCCGCTCGGGGGCGTCGCCGACAGCCCTGCCGGATACAACGCCGACCCGAATGACCCGAGCACCATGACATTTCGCGACAACTTCACCGGCTTCTGGAATCTGTGGAAAGACGGCATCATCACGCGGGATTACGCGCTGCTGGACGACATCCACCCGAACCGGATTCGCACCGCTGAGCAGTGGTTCAGACGCGAAGACGAACTCGGCAGGGCGACCGGGAAAGGCAGCCTCTGGGAACGCGTCCAGCCGGAGAACTGGACTCTGGACTCGGCTGTGCTGAAGAGCAGCCAGGACCTGCGCACCGGAAAGCTCTGATCCCGGTCGGCACGCCGCCGTCAGCAGCCGTCGGGGCACACGATGTCGACGAGAGCCGACGGGGTGCCGCCCTCCAGCGTGCGCACGCCACCGACCGTGCAGGCCGTCAGCGGTGCCGTGGGTGTCTGATTGAGTTGCACCAGATACCCCGCGGCCCGCAGGTCGTTGACGGCCCCTTCGGCCGACGCTGCCGATGCCGTCGGCGCGTGCAGCATCACGACGGCAGCCAGCGCCGCCATGCCCGACCCGATGAGTATTGCTTTCATGTCATCCCACTTCCTGGTGGGCCGGTCGCCGGCGCACCAGCGCCATGATCGACCAGCGGTTCGAATAACCCTGTCCGACAAGGACGCCCACGCTCAGCAGCGCCATGATCGGATATTGGGCGATGAGTTGGTCCGAGCTCCAGTAGACGGCCAGCAAGCCCGCCGAGGCGACGGCGGACAGCGTGCTGAACACACCGAGGATCAGAACCAGACCCAGTGTCACTTCGGTCAGCGGGGTCATGACGCCGGCGAGGTCGGCCGTCGGCCGCAACAGGTGCTCGGCGACGAAGCGAAAGTATTCCGGCACACGCGAATTCGCTGACGCGCCGTCGACGACCAGCAGGATGTCCGCACGCCCGAAGTGAGCCCGGAACTTCACATAGCCCTCATGAAGCCACAGCAGTCCCAGCCCGACCCGGACCGCGCCGAAGAGTATCGACGCGGCCAGGTCGGCGCGGTCGCGCGTGTTCAGTGCGCGGGTGGTCATCAGATCGGACATCACATGAGGGAGGCAGCGCCGAAGACTGCCTTCGCCTTGTCGCAGTGGATGACGACGGTGGTGTAACCCATGGTGTCGATGCCGGACAGCGGGAACGACTGCGTCGCCTGGTCGAACTTGATGGCGGCGATCTCCTTACCCGCCGCGACATCGGACTCGGTGGACCCCTTCGTCAGGTACACGTGCAGGTCCGGGCCCTCGTCGGACGAGAATTCCGCGAACTCCAGATTCATGCCGGTCACGGTCGCCGTGCCGGCGACGTGCTTGCCATTGAGGCCGGTGAAATGACCCGTGCGCGCGGCGGAGCTCGCGGTGGCCATCGCGGAGGTCATGGTGGACGACATCGCGGAACTGGCGGGGCTCGACGAACCGGCCGACTTCATCTCGTTCGCACCGCACGCGGTGAGCGTCAGTGCGAACACCGCAGCTGCTGTCGCTGCGATCGGCTTGATGACCATGTGGAACTCCTTCGAGCGTCGTGGGGTGCCGATCACCCCGTCGCCGACGAAGTTAGGGAGCGCCCGGCGGGCGTTCGACAAAGATTTCAGAACCGTAAGAATCAGCCCGATACCCGGCCCGCTGTCTAGGCTCAGCACCATGAGAGGTGCGACATGGATGCGCCCGTGAGCTCCGACAACGGCGGCGGAGCGCACGTCGTGCTGGTCGAAGACGACCAGCGGGTGCGGACCGCGGTGGCGGCGTACCTGCGCGCCAAAGGTTTTCGGATCGACGAGTTCTCCGACGGGGAAACCGCGCGCGACGCCGTGCAGCGCTCGACACCCGACGTACTCGTGCTCGACCGCATGCTGCCTGGGCTGTCCGGCGACGACCTGCTGCGCGACATCCGCAGCCGCTCCGACGTTCCGGTGATCATGCTGACCGCCCTCGGGGCGAGCGGTCACCGGATCGACGGCCTCGAACTCGGTGCCGACGACTACCTCGCCAAGCCCTTCGCGCTGCGTGAGCTGCAACTACGCATCTCGAAACTGTTGCGGCACAGGGTCTCCCACCAGTCGCCGCTCGCTCCGTTCGTCGTCGGCCGGTTCCGCATCGACCCCACGATGCGCCGGATCACCTGCGGCAGCGCCGATGTCGAACTGACCGGACGCGAATACGAACTGCTGCTGTTCCTCCTCAAGAACCCCGACCGTGTGGTTTCCCGTGATGAGATGTTGCGCGAAGTGTGGGGCTGGAGTGCCGGCGACGCGTCGACGGTCACCGTGCACATCCGGCGGCTCCGCGAGAAGATCGAAGCCGACCCACGTGACCCCGTCTACCTGCGCACCGAGTGGGGCACGGGGTACCGGTTCACGCCATCGGGGCGGTCGGCATGATCCTCGGCGCGACGGACCTCGTCATCATCGCGGTGACGGCCCTGATCTGTACGTCGGTGGCCACCGGCGCGGCGGTTCTCGTCATGCAGCTGAATCGGCGCGGCTCCATCGGGACGCACGTGGCGGCGCTGATCGGCGCGACGATCGTCGCGATCGTCGCCTCCACGGTGGCGATCTCGATCGAGATGTACCTGTCGTCGCACGACCTACAGGTGCTGCTGGCGGTGCTCGCCATCTCGGCGCTCATGGCCGGCCTGGCCGCCGGGTTCATGCTGCGACGGCTGCGGCGGTCACTGGCCCGGCTGCAACGCGCGGCCCGGCAGATCGGCAGCGGCGAGGTCGTCACGGCGGACGTCGACAGTTCGCGCGAATTCGCCGAACTGTCCAGCCAACTCGCGCAGTCGTCCGCGCAGCTGGCGGCGGCCCGCGCCGAGGTCGAGCAACTCGACGCGTCGCGCCGTCAGCTGGTGGCCTGGGTCTCGCATGATCTGCGGACGCCGCTGGCCGGTATGCGCGCGATGGCCGAGGCGCTCGAGGAAGGCGTGGTCGACGAGCCGGCGGACTACATCCGCCAGATCCGCGATCAGGTGGATGCGGTCAACGGCATGGTCGACGGGCTGTTCGAGCTGTCCAAGATCCAGAGCGGCATGCTCAAGCTCAGCAAGGAGCCGGTGGTGCTCCTCGACCTCGTCTCCGATGTCGTGTCCGACATGCAGGCCCTCGCGGCCACCCGCGGCATCCGCATCACCCACGCGGGGATGGCCGACGCGGTGCTGCATGCTGACGCCGGAGAGCTGTCCCGGGTGGTGGCGAACCTGTTGGTCAACAGCATTCGGCATGCGCCGGAGCACTCCGAGATCGAGGTCTCGGCGCAGCGGCTCGACGGCGACCGGATTGTGCTCACGGTGCTGGACCAGGGACCAGGCGTGCAGTCCCAGGATCTGGGCCGGATGTTCGACATGGGCTGGCGTGGCACCGCGGCCCGCACCCCGGAAGACGGTGGGGCGGGCGCCGGCATCGGCCTGGCCATCGTGCGGGGCATCGTCGAGGCGCACGGCGGCGAGGTTTCCGCTGCCCACGTGCCCGGCGGGTTCCGGCTGGATGTGACGCTGCCGACGGCGTGATCGTCAGGCGTCGGGCGGACCCGCGGTGAGCACCCTGGGACCGAGCTGGTGCGCCAGTTCCAGTGCCAGTTCCATGGCCAGGCGCCGTTCGCCCGGCTGGTAGCCGAGCAGCTCGGTCGCGCGGGCCACGCGCTGCAGCACGGTGTTGCGGTGGGTGTGCAGCCGGCTGGCGGCGCGCGGCGCGTTGTCGGCCTCGTCGAGGAAGACGCGCAGGGTATCGCGCAGGCGGGCCGCCGCCGACGTGTCCTCGGCGAGCGGGCCCAGTGTGGCGGCGACGAATTCGGCTGCGCGGTCGGCATTCTGGGCCGCCAGCGCCGTGACCTCCAGGTCACGGAACAGCGCGACGCGTGCGCCACCGGGGTGCCCGGCGAGCAGACTCTGGATGGACACCGCCGCCTCGTGGGAGCGGCGGAAGCCGGCGATGCCCGGCCGGGTCGGTCCCACCGCGACGCGAATATGGTTCTGCGCCTGGTTGATTGCGTCAGATAGGGAGTCGACGGCCGGCTCGTTGGTGCTGCCCAGCCAGGCCCACAACGTCGACGGGCCGACGGACAGCGTCAGCGGCGGACGCGTGCCCGCGGCTCGCGCCAGCACAGCCGCCGCCGATTCCAGCGCGCCCTGCACGTCGCCGTGCGGTGGCGTCCACAGCACCAGCGCGGTGTGGCGCTGACGCAGGTCGTACCCCAGGCGTTCGCCGGCTCGCGCCGCATCGATGGCGGCGCCGTCGAGGATGAGCCTGATGGTCTCGGCGCGGCGGGCGATGGCCCCGCCGAGGACCTCCTCCCGCTCGCGTTGCGCCGCGGCGATGACGTTGGCGACGACGTGGTCCACGTACTCGAACATGCGCCCCGACGCCACTTCCAGCAGCTCGATCAGCAGCGGGCCGGACGGCACGAGCTGGGTGGCGTGCGCCATGTAGCGCCGCCACGCCACGTTCTGGCCGCGCCGGTAGGACTGGAAGATCACGTCGAGGTCCATGCCGCGCCGGGCAACCGTGCGGGCGACATCGAGGGCCTCGGGCGGGATGTCGATGGCCGCCATCTTGGCCTCGCGGCGGGCGTACATCGACAGCAGCCGGGCTGCGTTGGCGCGGTTACTGGCCGAGGTGTCCGCCAGCACGGCCGCGTCGGACCCGGCGGCGGGGGTCAGCGCGACCTCGGCGGCGTCCATCTCGGCGACCAGGTCGTCGATCTCGGCCAGCATCAGTTCGGCGACGTCTCCCATGAGGTTGATGACCTCAGGTGATGGGGTCTCAGCGGCCATCAACGCAGTATGCGCCTGCACATATCACTGCGTGAGTACTGGGCCGTCGCACCTGTGCTGTGTGTCGCAACATCCATAGCGTTAGTGCCATCACACCATCACCTCCAACCGATCAGGAGTCACAGTGTCCACCTCAATGAAGCGGTCCGAGACGCGCGATGTCGATGTGTTGATCATCGGAGCGGGTATCTCCGGCATCGGCGCGGCGTACCACCTGAAGGCGAACCGCCCGGGTACGTCGTTCCTGATCATCGAGGGGCGCGACGCCATCGGCGGCACCTGGAGCCTGCACAAGTATCCCGGCATCCGCTCGGACTCCGACATGCCCACCTTCGGCTTCGGCTTCAAGCCGTGGACACACCGCAAGTCCATCGCCGACGGCCACATCATCCTGGACTACCTGCAGCAGGCCGTCGACGAGAACGGGATCGACGAGCACATCCGATTCGGCCAGCACGTGCAGAACGCGAACTTCGACTCGGACACCGGGCGCTGGACCGTCACCACCACGCACGGCGACGAGACGACGACCTTCACCGGCCGCTTCCTGTTCCTGGGCACCGGATATTACGACTACGAAAAGCCCTTCATTCCCGACTTCCCCGGCAAGGACGACTTCGAGGGCCCGGTGATCCATCCGCAGCTGTGGCCGGAGGACCTGGACTACGCCGGCAAGAAGGTCGTCGTGATCGGTAGTGGCGCAACGGCTGTCACGCTGATCCCGTCGATGGCGGACAAGACCGCTCACATCACCATGCTGCAGCGGTCCCCGAGCTATGTGCTGTCGGTGCCGGCGGCCGATCCGATCACCAACGCGCTCAACAAGGTGCTGGGCCACGAGCGCGCGTTCCCGATCGTGCGGCGCAAGAACATCGCGACCAGCCGTGGGCTGTTCAAGCTGTGCCAGAAATACCCGAAGACCATGCGAAAGCTGTTGATCGCCAACGTCGCCCGGCAGCTACCCAAGGGCTTCGACGTCGATACGCACTTCACGCCGCGCTACAACCCGTGGGAGCAGCGCCTCGCCATGGTGCCCGACGGCGATCTGTTCAAGGCGGTCAAGGCCGGCAAGGCATCGGTGGTTACCGACCAGATCGAGCGGTTCACCAAGCGCGGCATCCTGCTGAAATCCGGCCAGGAGCTGGAGGCCGACATCATCGTCACCGCAACGGGTTTGAACATGTCGGCGTTCGGGAAGATCGCGCTGAGCGTTGACGATCAGGTACTCAGCATGCCGGACCACACCGTCTACAAGGCGATGATGATCTCCGACGTGCCCAACATGGCATTCGCGATGGGGTACACCAACATCGCCTGGACCCTCAAGGTCGACCTGGTCTGCGAGCACTTCTGCCGACTGCTGGACCACATGGAGGCCCACGGGCACGACGTCGTCGTCCCCGTGGTCGAGAACCCCGACATGGAGCGTGGCCCGCTGATGGACCTGTCGTCGGGCTACGTCCAGCGCGGAATCCAGCAGTTCCCCCGCAGCGGCGACAGCGGTTCGTGGCTGGTCAAGCACGCCTACGAGATGGACGCCGAGCGGTTGCGCAACGGCGACATCGAAGACCCGGGCCTGCGGTTCTCATCCGTCAAGTCTGTCGCGTTCGCGTCGTAAAGGATCATCATGAAACAGCTCTACTTCTACAGCCACGGGGTGCGCTGCGCCGCTTGGCATCTGACCGCCGCCACCGACGCGCTGGCCGGTGAGTCCGGCCGGCCGTGCGTGGTGATGGCCCACGGCTTCAGTGGGACCAAGGACACCGCGCTGCTCGGCTTCGCCGAGCCCTTCGCCGCCGCCGGGCTGGATGTTCTGGTGTTCGACTACCGCGGGTTCGGTGAGTCCGAAGGCGTTCCCCGGCAGGACATTTCGATTCCTCGCCAGCGGCAGGACTACCATGCCGCCATCGCCGCGGCGCGGCACCTGCCCGGGGTGGACCCGGACCGCATCGTGCTGTGGGGCACGTCGTACGCGGGCGGTCACGTCATCGCTGTCGCAGCTCGCGATCAGCGCGTCGCGGCCGTCATCTCGATGAATCCGGCAGTCGACGGTGTCGCCACGCTGGCGCATCTGCGTCGTACCTGCGGGACCGGCTACCTGGTGCGCTCGACGGTCAACGCCCTGCGGGACGTGATCGGCAGCGCGCTCGGGCGGCCCGCGCACATGGTGCCGGTGGTCGGGCAGCCCGGATCGAACGCGGTGATCGCGACGTCGGGATCGGAGGAGGCCTGGCTGCCCGTCGCCGGGCCGACGTGGCGCAACGAGGTGCGCGGCCGGCACGCCCTCGGCGTCGCGTTCAACCGACCGATCACGAAGGCCGGCAAGTTGAACTGTCCGATTCTCGTGCAGCCCGGCACCGACGACCGCATCGCGCCGGCGGTCGCGGCGCGGAAGGCGGCCCGTCGCGCCGGGTACTGGGCGCAGCTGCGGGAGTACCCCACCGACCATCTCGACTTCTACGACGGTCCCTGGCAACAGCGGGCTCTGGCCGACCAGCTCGACTTCCTCAAGCGCGATCTGGCGCCGACACAAGGCCACCTGTACGAAACCCACTCTGCCTGAAAGGAATTGATCGATGAAGACCACCGCAGCCGTACTCCTGGAGCCGGGCAAGCCCTTTGAGATCATGGAACTCGATCTCGATGGCCCCGGCCCCGGCGAGGTGCTGATCAACTACACCGCCGCGGGACTGTGTCACTCCGACCTGCACCTGTCCGACGGTGACCTGCCGCCCCGCTATCCCATCGTCGGCGGGCACGAGGGCGCCGGCATCATCGAGGACGTCGGCCCCGGCGTCACCAAGGTCAAGCCCGGCGACCACGTCGTGTGCAGCTTCATCCCGAGCTGCGGCCACTGCCGGTACTGCTCGACCGGCCGGCAGGCCCTGTGCGACATGGGAGCCACCATTCTCGAAGGCTCCATGCCCGACGGCTCGTTCCGATTCCACAAGGGCGGCAAGGATTTCGGCGCCATGTGCATGCTGGGGACGTTCGCCAAGAAGGCCACCATCTCGCAGCACTCGGTGGTCAAGGTCGACGACTGGCTGCCGTTGGAGACCGCCGTGCTCGTGGGCTGTGGTGTGCCGACCGGGTGGGGCGGCGCCACCTACGCCGGGAATGTGCGTCCGGGCGACATCACCGTCGTGTACGGCATCGGCGGTATCGGCATCAACGCCGTCCAGGGCGCGGCCCATGCCGGGGCGAAATACATTGTGGCCGTGGATCCCGTGGCCTTCAAACGGGACACCGCGCTGAAATTCGGTGCGACACATGTGTTTGCGAGCGCCGAGGCCGCGGCCGAGAAGATCAACGAACTGTCGTGGGGCCAGGGCGCCGACCAGGCCATCATCTGCGTCGGCACGGTCGACGAGGACGTCGTCACGTCGGCGTTCAGCGCCATCGGCAAGGGCGGCACCGTCGTCGTCATCGGTATGGCCAACCCCGAGAAACTCACCATTCATGTCTCAGGCCTGGAGCTGACGTTGTTCGAGAAGACGATCCGTGGCTCGTTGTTCGGCTCGGCGAACCCGCAGTACGACATCATCCGCCTGCTCCGGCTCTACAACGACGGGCAGCTCCAGCTCGATGACCTGGTGACCACGAGGTACACCCTCGAAGAGGTCAACCAGGGCTACCAGGACCTTCGTGAGGGCAAGAACATTCGCGGGATCATCGTGCACTGACCGAACCGGGTTGTAGCTTGGACCGCGTGATCTCGGTGATCCCGCAGTGGCAGATCGGACCGGCGCAGGTGCCGGTGCACGGTTTGTTCGTGGGGCTGGGCGTACTGGCCGCCGTGATCGTGTTCGTCCACGAGGCGCGCCGCCGCGGCGCGGTGAACGAACAGTCACTGGTGGCCGTCACCGGTGCGCTCGTCGGCGGGGCGATCGGCATGCGGGCGTCGGGGTTGGCGCGTCACCTGGATTTCAGTGCCAACCCGACTGTCGCGCAGGCGTGGGAGTACGGGTCCAAGAGCATCCTCGGTGGGCTACTCGGCGCTTACCTCGGCGTCTTGGTCGCCAAGCGAATTGGGGGGTACCGAGGTAAGACCGGCGACCTGTTCGCGCCGGCGGTCGCCCTCGGGATGGCGGTAGGCCGAATCGGCTGTCTGCTGACCGAGGCACCCGGACGGCCGACGACGCTGCCCTGGGGGGTGCACGCCCCGGCGAGCACCCCCGAGTGCCCAGGGTGCGTGGCGGGACTGGCCATGCACCCGTCGTTCGTGTACGAAATCGTCTTCCAGCTGGCGGCTTTCGCTGTGCTCATGTGGTTGCGGCCCCGCATCACCCATCCCGGCGAGCTGTTCGTCATCTACATCGCCGCGTACGCGGTGTTCCGCTTCTTCGTGGAGTTCGTCCGTGCCAACCAGACGGTGTGGCTGGATCTGACACGGCCGCAATGGTTTCTGCTGCCATCATTGGCGCTCTTGGGGTTCCGGATATGGCGCGGCTATTGCCGTGGCTACTACCCGATTTCGTCGGCAGACAAGGAGGGCGACCGTGTCCGAGCCGCCAATTGATTATCCAGACGATGAGCCCGGCAATGGCGTGCCGCCCGGTCAGAATCCGCAACACCCCCAGTACCCGCAATACCCCCAATATCCGCCGCAGTACCCGCAATACCCTCAGTACCCGTCGCAGTACCCGCAATACGGCTATCCGCCGCCGCGGGTGCCGAATCCGAACGGGGTCTCGGTCGGTGGCGCGATCGGCGGGGTCTTCATCTTTCCGGTGCTGAACCTCGGCATCGGGTTCGTCACGGTGATGCTCGCCGACCAGGGGAAGGCGCTGCTGGCGTTCGGCGCTGCGCTGTTGGCGCTCATCGCGTTCGGGGGCGGCTTCGCGTTGTGGAAGACCGGCAGCCCGGTACCCAAGGGGCTCGGCCTCGGTCTGATGATCGGCTGGGCCCTCACCTCGATCCTGACCGTTGGATACTGCACCGGCCTCAACCCGACGATGTACACATGACGGCGGGCATGGGTCTGCGCGGTGACCGCATCCTGCGCTACGTGACGGCCTACTGCCCGCGCTGTCACCACGAGGCTCCCGAACGGCCGCTCGCCGATGTGGCGCGACTGGCCGGCCGGCTCGTCGAGCGCGACGGGAAGGTGTGGCTGGAGCGGGGTTGCCCGGCACATGGCCTGATCAGCACTCTGTACGACGAGAGCCCCGAGATCCTTGCGTACCTGGAGGAGTGGACCGCCCCGACCAAGGCGCACATGCCTGATGTGGCAGGCAATTTCGACCCGATCCCGTCGGCGTATCT
The DNA here is from genome assembly GCF_045310915.1 of Mycobacterium sp. SMC-17. Classification (NCBI taxonomy): domain Bacteria; kingdom Bacillati; phylum Actinomycetota; class Actinomycetes; order Mycobacteriales; family Mycobacteriaceae; genus Mycobacterium; species Mycobacterium sp. SMC-17. The sequence goes on from NZ_JBJIAK010000029.1 coordinate 71,559, forward strand.
GCGCGGGCTGCCGGAGATGCAGACCCAGCACACCTGCATCCTGCTCGAAGACATCGCCGAGGTCTGCAATCTCCGGTGCCCCACCTGCTTCACCGACTCGTCGCCCGACCTGCGCAATGTGGTGCCCGTCGCCGACGTGCTGGCCAATGTCGATCAGCGGCTGGCGCGGGAGAACGGGCGCCTCGACGTGCTGATGCTCTCCGGCGGGGAACCGACGCTGCATCCCGATCTGGCCGAACTGCTCGACGCACTGACCAGCCGGCCCATCACCCGAATCCTGGTCAACACCAATGGCATCCGGATCGCCACCGACGATGCCCTCCTCGAACTGCTCAGCGGCCACCGGCACCGCGTCGAGGTGTATCTGCAATACGACGGACTGTCCGAGACGGCGCACCGGCACCACCGCGGCGGCGACCTCCGCAAGCTGAAAACGCTGGCATTGCAGCGCCTTTCGGAGCGCCAGATTTTCACGACGTTGGTGATGGCTGCCGCGCTCGGCGTCAACGACGATGAGATCGGCGACATGGTGCAGCTGGCGCTGAATACCCCCTATGTCGGCGGTATCACCATTCAGCCGCAGTTCGGCTCGGGGCGGTCGGGCAACCTGGACGCACACGACCGGCTGACGCACACCGGTGTGCTGAGCAGACTCGACCCGCAGACCGCCGGCCTGGTGACCTGGCGGGACCTCACCGCGCTGCCGTGCTCGCATCCGCACTGCTGCTCGGTCGGCTACGTGCTGCGCGACGATTCGGGGCAATGGCGGTCGCTGGTGTCGCTGATCGGCCATGACATTCTCAAAGAACGACTCGGGTTGGTGTCCAACAGGATCGCCGACAGCGAGCTGCCGCAGGAACTGCAGCTGGCGGTCCGGGAATCGCTCCTGGGGTTGTTGTCCGAGCAGTCCTCGCTGTCGCATCCCGGGATCGGCGACGTGTGGCGAACCATCTGCCAGAACTGCGATCTGGGCATGCCGACGCTGCTGGCGCTGGCGTCGTCGGCCCTGCCGGGCGGAAAGAACCGGGTGCGGAAACTGTTGGGCGAGCGGGTGGTTCGCATCACCGTCAAGCCGTTCATGGACATCTCGACGATGATCGAAGAACGTCTGGTGCAGTGCTGCGTCCATGTCGGCACCCGGTCGAGCCAGGACCAGTGCGCGCCGTTCTGTGCGGTACAGGCGTGGCCGGCGCTCGGGCGTCAGCGGATGTCCGTCGCCGCGGGCACTGATTTGGGAAAGGCCTTGCCGCTCACGGTGATTTGAGGGCCAGGTGCCCGCGAACCTGCCACAGGGTGATATTTCGGTCGGATTTTCGCCGTGTGGTCAGGCTCGCGGACTTGGGTTCTCGGTTACTCGCAAGAACCCGCCCTGATTACAGGATCAACGCCATCTCAGCGGCGCCGCTCGTTCACCCTCACGTGGCGGCGCTCGTCACTCGAACAACTGAGCCCTGCGTACAGGGTCAACGGGGAGGGGCGGCGCCGGAGGCCGACCACACCCCGCGCCGCACAACTGCCTGCACCTGCAGGTTGCGGTCCAGCACGACGAGGTCGGCAGACTTCCCGGGCGCCAAGGCGCCGACGTCGTCGAAGCCGAGTGTGCGCGCCGGCGTGGTCGCCGTCATCGCCACGGCGTGCCGCAGTGCCGAATCCGACGCCGCTTCCAAACCCGTTGCCGCCGTCCGGAACAACGCGTCCATCGTGGCCGTACCGCCCGCAATGGTGGACCGCTCGCGCAGCCGCGCCACCGAGCCTGCGACCTCGACGTCGAGCCCGCCCAGTTGGTACGTCCCGTCGGGCATGCCGGCTGCCGCCATCGCATCGGTGATCAGCGCGACGCGATCCGAGCCCGCGGTGACCGCCACCTGGTGCACGAGCGCGGGATGGAGATGCACGCCGTCGGCGATGAGCTCCACCGTCACCCGGCTGTCCTCGAGCAGCGCCAGCGCCGGGCCCGGATCGCGGTGATGGAGCGGGCGCATGCCGTTGAACACATGCGTGCCCACGGTGGCGCCCAGCTGCAGTGCCCGTTTGGTCTCTTCGTAGCTGGCGTCGGTATGGCCCACGGCCACAATGCCTCCCGCGTCGACGAACCGTTCGATCGCGACGTCGGCGCGGGGTAGTTCGGGGGCGATCGTGACCATGCGGATGGCCCCGTCGCCGGCGGCGAGTACGGCATCGATCTCCGCGGGGTCGGGCTCCCGTAGCTGCGTTACGTCGTGCGCACCGCAGCGCGCCGAACTGAGCCACGGACCCTCCAGATGAATCCCGGCGACGACGCCATCGCGCACCGCGTCGGCCAGCGTCTGAATTTGCGCCAGCAGGACCTCCGGCGCCGCCGTGACCAGACTTGCCAGGGTCGTCGTGGTCCCGTGGGCACGATGAAACTCGGCGGCCCGCACCACGTCACCCGGATCGTCGGTGCCGTAGGAGAAGCCGCCGCCACCATGCACATGCATGTCCACGAAGCCCGGCACCACGACACCGTCGGGAAAATCGACGTCGACACCGCGGGGCGGGGCGCCGCCACCGCACGCCACGATGCGGTCACCATCGATCTCCAGCCACCCGGGCCGGCACACGGAATCGCCGAGAACCACCGTCCCGGCCGAGATGAGCGTCATCGCCCGTCAGTCTCTACCGGTTGGAGTGCTGTGGGCGCCGATTGATCGAACGGGCAGCCATCATCAACGAGAGCACTACCGCGGACCCGACCACGCCGACCCCGACGCGAATCGGCACCGCGTCGACCGGTGGCAGACCGTCGAAGGCCTGGGCAGCCGCGGGATGCTTGGCGTCGGGCTTGCGCTGGGTGAGCGACGGGTCCGGCTCGATCAGGGTGCCGACCTTGGTGCCGGGCGGCGTCGCGAACCCGTAGTCCAGCAGACGCGCGGCCTGCTCCCACGGCGCGATCGGCACGCGGGTGCCGTGCAGCAGGATCGCGACCAGCCGGCGCCCGCCGCGATCGGCAGCGCCCACGAACGTCTGCCCGGCGTCGTCGGTGTACCCGGTCTTGCCGCCGAGCGCGCCCGGGTAGTTGTAGAGCAGCTTGTTGTCGTTCTCCAGCTCGTAGCCGGGGTGGTCGCCGGGTTCGCCGGGCTTGGCCGGGTGGCCGGGGAAGTTGTACTTCTGCGTCGCCACGATCGAGGCGAACGTCGGGTTCTGCCAGGCGTAGCGGTAGAACAGGCCCATGTCGTAGGCCGACGTGCTCATGCCGGGGCCGTCCAGGCCGGACGGGGTGGCCGCCCGGGTGTCGCGACCGCCCAGCTTGGACGCCAGGTCGTTGATCTTCTCGATCGCCGTGTCCATGCCGCCGACCTGCATCGCCAGCGCGTGCGCGGCGTCGTTGCCCGAGTGCATGAGCAGGCCGTGCAGTAGATCGTTGACGGTGTAGATACCGCCGTCGTCGACGCCGACCCGGGTGCCCTCGGCGGCGGCATCCTCCGGGGTTCCGGTGACGCGCTTGTTGATGGGTAGTTCACGCAGCGCCTGCGTCGCGATCAGCACCTTGATGATGCTGGCCGGGCGGTGGCGCCCGTGCGGGTCCTTGGCGGCGATGATGTCGCCGCTGTCGAGGTCGGCCAGGAGCCAGGCGTCGGCAGAGACGTCGCCGGGCAGGGGTGGCATGTCCGGTGCGGCGACGATGCCGCAGCTGCCCATCAGGTCGCCGCCGAGCGGCGTCGCCGGGACGGGAATCGGGGCCGGCGGGTCGCCCGCCTTGGGCACCTCGGACTGGTCGACCGCGGGCGGGGTGTTCACCCGATACGGGCATGGATCCGCGGCCGGCGGGTCGGGTTCGGCATAGGCCAACGCCGGTGCGGCCGCCAGGAAAAACGCTGCTGCCAGGGCTGCAGCGCGCTGTGACGTTGATCGGGTGGTCGCCATGGTGTCGCCAGATTAGGTGACGGACGACCGGATCCCGTGTTGCCGCGCTGTGACAAGTGGGGTTGAAGTTACAAATGTGAATTAGCTAACCGGGGCCTACCGGCGCTCGGGGAGCGCGCAGTGCGCCAGGGCGGGCACACCGATGGAGCTCATCCACAGCCGCCCGTCGTGCTCGACGAGTCCGGTCACCTGTCCGAACTGACGGTGCCGGCCGCGCACGCCCGCGACCGCGGCGCCGCTGTCGGGATCGAAGGCGACGGCCCACACCTCCAGCGCCATCTGCGGCTGCAGCGCGTCCGGCAGACGCCACACCAACTGCCGCAGGATGGTCGGTCGCGGCGCGAGCCACTCGGCGGCGGCGTTGATCGGGGTGACGAACGCGACCCAGATTCGCCCGTCGGCGCCCGTCGAGATGTTGTCGGGCATGCCGGGCAGGTTGACCGCGAGCGGCGTGATACTGCCGGCCTGTGGTCCCGACAGCCAGTACTTCGAGAGCCGACGCCCCTGCGTCTCGGCGAACACCAGCGCGGTGCCGTCGGCGGTGACGGTGACGCCGTTGGCGAAGTACAAGCCCTCGCGCAGTGTGCTGACCGTGCCGTCGGTCGCCAGCTTGTACAGGCCGCCGTCGCCGCGGGCCTCGAGGATCGCGGCGCGGAAGTGCTCGTAATGGAACGAACTGGTCGATTCGGTGAAATAGATTGTGCCGTCTTCGGTTTCGGTGACGTTCGAGCAGAACCGCAGGGGCCGGCCGTCGATGTCGGGTACCAGCACCTCCAGGGCGCCGGTGCCGGGATCCAGCGCCAGCAGCCCCCGGTAGCTGTCGCAGACCAGCAGTCGCCCGTCCCGCGCGACGTGCAGCCCCAGCGGCCGGCCGCCGGTATCGGCCACCACATCCGTGTCACCGTCGGGGGAGACCCGCACGATCCGCCCGTCGACCAGGCCGGTCCACAACACGCCGTCGGCGCCGACGACCACGTCCTCGGGAGCATCGCCGGGCATCGGCACGATGGTGAGTTCCGCGGACGGGAAATCAGGCAGGGCGTCGACCGGCGGCGGGGTCCAGCGCACCGGGTTGATGGGTGGCTTGTGCGGCACGTGTAGACGGTAACGCCTGTTACGTGTCGGCAGACGGGAAAACCTCCAATTTCCGTTTGGATTCGGGGTTTTCACGACTGCCCGCCGGGCGGCCGTCAGTCGCGACGGAACTCCTCGCCCGTCGCCGTGTCCACGGCCGTCTCGCCGGGCGGCAGGTTCGACAGGTCGGGGGCGATGACCGTCGGCATGTCGCCGGAGTCCGGCAACCCGAAATGCGCCGGTGCGGACTGAACGGAGGCCGGCGTATCAAGCACCAGGTCATGGCGCCGCGGCAGCGTCAGCCCACGGAAGTACTCGGGCTGCGCGACGCGCCATGCGAACATCAGCACCACACCGAGCAGCAACCCGACAACGCCGACCACACCCACCGCGCCGAACCCGAAAATGGTGACGTTGTGGTGGTTTTCGTCCTTGAGCCAGTCCGGCTTGCTGTACTGGACCAGGCCGTAGACGAACACCACCGACAGTGTGATGCCGCCGAACAACGGCAGCAGGCCGCGCATCATGAAGTCACGCACGTTGCGGGTCAACGTCTTTCGGTAGAACCAGAGGCACGCGAACCCGGTCAGGGCGTAGTAGAAGGCGATCATCAGGCCGACCGAACCGATCAGCGCCGTCAGCAGATCGGCGCTGATGGCAGTGAACAGCACGTAGCACAGCACCGACAGCACGCCCATCACGATGGTCGAGGTGGTCGGTGTCAGGTACTGGCGATGAATCTTTGCGAAACTCTGTGGCAGCGCCCGGTATACGCCCATCGACAGGGTGGTACGCGCGGTCGGCATGATGGTGGTCTGCGTCGAGGCGGCCGCCGAGGTCAGGATCGACGCCGACAGCAGCAGCATGCCGATCTTCCCGATCACGCTGTCCCCGAACAACGATGGCCCGATGGCGGTGAACACGTCCTTGGCGTTCTCCTGGTTGCCCAGCCCGATGCCTTCGGTGCCCACGCCCGCGAACGCGATGGTCGAAACGGTGACCAACGCGTAGGTGGCCAGCAGCAGGAACGTCGAGATGACGGCGGCGCGGCCGGGGGTGCGGCCCGGATCGTCGGACTCCTCGTTGCACGCCACCGCGGTGTCCCAACCCCAGTAGATGAAGATGGTGGCCAGCACCGCCGGGGCGATCACCGTGCCGAAATCCATTCCGCCAGGCCAGAACCAGGACCACGACGGCATGATCGAGTAGGCATGCCCGTGATGCGTGTAGACCTTCACCAGCGCCACGACCGACACCACGATGAGTACGACGACCTCGACCGTCAGCAGCACGTACTGCAGCCGGGCCGATACCTCGATGCCGCGGTAACAGATGTACGTCATCAACACGATCCAGATGACGCCCGCCACCGTCGACCACAGCGTGCTGTTCGCCAGACCGGCGGCCGAATGCCACCCGAGGTCACCGACGAACGTGAACGAGTACGACCCGGCGATCTGCGCGAGATTGGCCATCACGATGACGTCGGAGGCGATGATGCCCCAGCCGCCCAACCAGCCGACGACGGGACCGAAGGCCCGGGCCGCCCACGTGAACGTGGTGCCGCAGTCGGGCTCGGCCTTGTTCAATTCCTGGTAGGCGACGGCGATGAGGTACATCGGCACGAACGAAATGAGCATGATCGCAGGCGCTTTGACCCCGGCGAGGAGCGTGCCGCCCGCGGCGATGACCAGACCGAGCGTCGCCGCCAGGCTGTATGCCGGAGCAGTGGACGCCAGCCCGACCACCACGCTGGACACCAGACCGAGGGCACCCCGTTTGAGGCCTTTGTCTCGGGCGACGATGTCTGGCGCTGTCGTGGTCATCTGCTCCCTGCTCATCCCGGTTGATTGCCGATGAGATGCTACGGTTCGCCGCGCTCGAACACCGAGTCGTAGGTTGGTGTTTGTGACCACTGCGCAGGACACCGATGAATTCGAGCGGTTACGCCCGCACCTGCTGTCCGTCGCCTACCGGCTGACCGGTGTCTACGCCGACGCCGAGGACATCGTGCAGGACGCCTGGTTGCGCTGGCACAGCGCCGATGTCGAGTCGATCGAAGAGCCCCGTGCCTGGTTGACGACGGTGGTCAGCCGCCTCGGCCTGGACCGGCTGCGGTCCGCGGCGCACCGCCGCGAGGCCTATTTCGGTGAGTGGCTGCCGGAACCGGTGGTGACGGGATTCGACGCGTCCGACCCGTTGGCCGCGGTGGTCGCGGGAGAAGACGCGCGATTCGCCGCGATGGTGGTGCTGGAGCGGCTGACACCCGACCAGCGCGTGGCCTTCGTCCTGCACGACGGTTTCGCGGTGCCGTTCTCCGAGATCGCGTCGGTGCTCGGCGTGAGCGATGCGAGTGCCCGCCAGCTCGCGTCACGGGCCCGGCGCGCCGTCTCCGAGGCCCCGGCGCCACCGCCGGACGCCGGCCACAATGAGGTCGTCGGCAAGCTGATGGCCGCGCTCGCCGGCGGGGACATGGCCGCCGTCGTCGAACTGCTGCATCCCGATGCCACGTTCACCGGTGACTCCAACCGTCGGGCACCGACGGCGCCCCGCACCATCGTCGGCGCGGACAAGGTCGCCCGGTTCCTGTTCGGGCTGGCCAGACGTTATGGGCCGCAATGGCTTTCGACGTCGCAACTGGCGCTCGTCAACGGCGAACTCGGTGCGTACAGCCCCGGCCTCCCCGCCGACGGTGAGCATCCGGAGATGCTGCCGCGCGTCACCGCGATGACGGTGCGCGACGGCAAGGTCGTCGCGCTGTGGGACATCGCGAACCCGGACAAGTTCACGGCGTCACCGCTGCGATCTGATTAGCGGCTCGCCGCTGCGGTCTGATCAGCGGCCCTAGAGCACGGCCCTAGATGTACTGACCACGGACGTTAGGTACGGCGTGGCGTGGTGACATGAAGAAGACCTCCGAGTGAAGTGCGAGCTGTCTAGGAACGCACCAACTCTCTCGGAGGTCTTCGTGTCCCACCGTAATGCCCCGCTGTCAGAAACCGGTCGTCTGCGCTTGGCCCGTTGTGTGGTCGATGAAGGCTGGTCGCTACGCCGGGCTGCTGAGCGGTTCCAGGTCGCCGTCACGACCGCCCGGCGTTGGGCCTGCCGATATCGCGAACTGGGACCGGCCGGCATGGTTGACCGCAGCTCTCGACCCCACCGGGCTAAGTCCCCTGGGGTGGTGGGAATTCGGGGACGGGGCTGAGGTGGGCGGAGATGTTCAGGCCGTGTCGGTGCC